>CAZGAI010000324.1:0-4793 GCA_964523175.1 uncultured Victivallales bacterium
ACAAGTAAAACGTTTAACTTGTAAATATTTCAGGTTATTGCAATGAAGATACTTATCTTAAACGGGCCTAATCTGCAGCTTCTCGGAAAAAGAGAAATTGATGTTTATGGGAAAAAATCACTTAAAGAAATCGAAGCTAGCTTGATTAAAGAAGCTTCTGAATTCGACTGCAAATTGGAACTAATTTTTTTTCAAAGTAATCATGAGGGTGAAATTATTGATAAAATTTCTTCTTCTTTTACGGAAAACTATGATGGTATAATAATTAACCCAGCTGCATATACGCACACAAGTATTGCTATATATGACACGCTGAAGGCTGTAAGACTTCCTACGATTGAAGTCCATATTAGTAATATTTATAAAAGAGAAGAGTTTAGAAAGTTGTCTATTACAGCAGCAGCTTGTACTGGACAAATTACTGGATTAGGTGTTGACGGATATGGCTTAGCATTGAGAGCTTTAGTAAAAAAAATTGATAAAAAATAAAAATAAGGAGAATTGTTCAATGGAACTTGATGAAATTAAAACGATCGTGGAATTAATGGCCAAGCATAACCTATCAGAGTTTAAAGTTGAAGCTGACAATATGCATCTTTGCTTAAGAAGAGATGTAGTTGGCCCTGTACAGCAGATTGTGGGGCAACCTCAGGTTATGTCTGCTCCAATGGCGATGCCCGTAGCAGCGCCGGTAGCTGATGCTCCAAAGGAAGAAAAAGTTTCAGAGAAAAAAAACACTGTTAATTCTCCCATTGTAGGAACATTTTATAGAGCATCTAGTCCTGATGCTGAACCCTTCGTAAAAATAGGAGATAAAGTTGAAGCTGAGACAGTTATATGTGTTATTGAAGCAATGAAAGTTTTGAATGAAATCAAGGCCGAAAAATCAGGTGTTATCAAAGAAGTTTTAGTTGAAAATGCACAATCAGTTGAATATGGCTGCCCTTTATTTGTTCTTGAGTAAATTTTTTTACAGAATTGGAAATTAATTATGTTTGGAAAAATTTTAATAGCAAATCGTGGGGAGATTGCTCTCCGAATAATTAGAGCGTGTAAAGAATTGGGAGTCAAAACAGTAGTTGTTTATTCTGAAGCTGATGCAACAAGTTTGCCGGTTCAGCTTGCAGATGAAGCAGTTTGCATAGGTCCTGCTCCTTCAAATGAAAGTTATCTAAACTATAGACAGATAATCAGCACCGCAGAGATTTGTGATGTAGATGCGATTCATCCAGGGTATGGTTTTCTGGCTGAAAATGCTGCTTTTGCGGAAATATGTGAATCTTGTAACATTGAATTTATAGGCCCAAAACCAGATCAAATAAATGGAATGGGTGATAAAGCGTCAGCTAGAAAAAAAATGCGTGCCGCTGGTGTTCCGGTTACTCCCGGCAGTGAAGGATTAATTGCAGACGAAAAAGAAGCACAGAAGCTTGCTAACGATATAGGTTATCCTGTTATAGTTAAAGCAACAGCCGGAGGAGGTGGCCGGGGAATGCGTGTAGCTCATAATAATGCGTCTTTAATTCAGGGATTTCATGCAGCACAGGCAGAAGCAGAAGGCGCCTTTGGTAATGGTGATTGTTATATTGAAAAATATATAATAAACCCAAGGCATATAGAAATTCAGATTTTAGCAGATAAACATGGAAATGTAATACATCTTGGTGAAAGGGATTGCAGCATTCAGAGGAGGCACCAAAAATTACTTGAGGAAACTCATTCACCTGTATTAAGTGATAAACTTCGTAAGGCTATGGGAGAAGCTGCAGTGAAAGCTGCACAGGCCGTTAATTATTCAAGTGCTGGCACAGTGGAGTTTATTCTTTGTGAAGACGGCAACTACTATTTCATGGAAATGAATACAAGAATTCAGGTTGAACACACAATAACAGAGCAGCTAACTGGAATAGATCTCATTAAAACACAAATTAAATTAGCTGCTGGACAAAAACTGAAACTGAAACAGAAAGATGTTAAATTTTCCGGACATGTTATAGAATGCAGGATAAATGCTGAAGACCCATTCCATAATTTTACACCTTCACCTGGTGTCGTAGATACCTTTATTCAACCTGGAGGGTTTGGAGTTCGTGTTGACACCCATGTTTATAGTGGATATACAATACCTCCATATTATGATAGTATGATTGCCAAGCTAATTGTCTTTGCTGACGATAGAAAGGAAGCTATCGCCCGTTGCTTAAGAGCTCTTGATGAGTTTTATATTGACGGTGTAAAAACGACGATTCCACTGTTGAAATTTATACTGGGGCGTTCAGATTTTAAGAGTGGTAAATATGATACCGGATATGTAGATAAAATATTTGACAATTTTCTTTCTTCTTCAGAAAATAAAGGGAAAAAATAAATAAATCATTTTAAAAAGAAATAGTTTTAAATGATTATGGCATAAGAATAGTAGAAGTTATATTGTGCTGTAAAATAAAAGGAGATATTTGCCGATGAAACAGGTTAAAAAAAACCTTAAAACTCCCGATAAAAACTCGGGGTGTTCTAATGTTATCGAAAATATTAATAAATACGGCATTATAAAAATATACGAAAATGTAATCATTGAAGTCATTAAAAAGGCTGCATGTTCTGTAGACGGCGTAACAAGACTTGCGGGTGGAACTTTTGTTGATAGCATAGCAAACTTGATAGGAAGTCAAAGAACATCTGATAAATCAGTTGTAGTTAAGATAGATGGAAATATTCTTACTGCTGAAGTAAAATTAAATATGCTTTATGGTGAACACATCCCGGAAGTGGCGGCAAAGGTTCAAAACACAATTTCTGATGAAGTAAAACGTATTGCAGGATTAACAGTTGCAAAAGTTGATGTAATTATTCAGGAAATTGAACAGGAAGAGGAAACAGAATAGGTTGAATAGGTGAAACCGAAATTACTGAGGACTGATTTTATGAAGGAAAAAGATAGTAGAGCTCAATTCAGTATGCCTTTTGGCCTTGAGAGCCAAAGTGAACAGGGAGCAGTAAAGCTACATGAAGGTGTTGTTGCCTCAGTAGTAAAAAATGCAACATGTTCTGTTAATGGAGTAATAGGTTTAGCAGGACACAGCCTTTCGGACAGTATAGCCGGGCTTCTCGGGACAAAAAAAAAGAATGATAGCTCAATAAAAATAGAGCTGACTGATGAGGCTGCCACTGTTGAAGTAAATATCATTGTAGTTTATGGAGTAAATATACCTGCCCTGGGTCTGGAGGTTCAAACTTCAATTATCAATGAAGTAAAAAAAATTGCAGGGTTAAATGTATCACAGGTAAATGTATTTATACAAGGCGTGGAAGAAGCTGCAGTAGAAGAAAATATTGAAGAGCCGAAAGAAAAAGAATAGCTCCAAACTCTATTAAGAAACGATTTAGTGTCATTTAAAACAGGCGAGTTACTGCCTTTTAGAAAAAGGAATAAATATGGATGTATTTATACAGAAGCTATTAAACGAATTAGGTTATTATATGCCTGGATTTCAACGAGGCTTTATTGTTGGAGTAATTGTTTTATTTGTTGTTTTAGTAATACTGAGATTGTTGGTTATATATTTAAACCCGAAAAGAAAACGATGCCAAGGGGTTGATACAATTGGAGAGGATGGAGCTCTTTTTATTTCTTATACAGCAATTTCTGATTTAATTAAGGCACTGGAATGTGAATTTGACGGTATTAAATTTACCAAATCAATACTTTCCAAAAGAAAATCAAAATATTACATAAAACTACTTGCTGAACTTGAAACCAAAGATATTGATTTTTCAGAGTTAATAGTTAAGATACGTGAAAGAATTTTCAACTCTCTGGATAAAAGTCTTGGAATTAGCTGTATCACTAAAATAGATATTATTTTAAAAAAAGTTAACTCATAATAATTTATTTTTAGTTTGAGACTAATTCTTAAATGTTAATTTTAGCATCAAAATCTCTGCGAAGAATTTCAATTTTACAGAAATTGGGTATAAAATTCATTCATAAGCCTGCTGATCTTGATGAAGACAGTTTTATTATTTACCCTCGCTTTATCCCGTTTACATTAGCAAGAGCGAAAGCTTCTGCTATTGCCGAATTGTATCCAAAAAATCTTGTGCTTGGTGTCGATACCATAATTTCAGTTGATGGAGAAATTATTGGGAAACCAAAGAGTATTGAGCATGCTGAAAAGATCTTATTAAAATTATCAAATCGAAAACATGAAGTGATTTCAGGTGTGTGCCTGCTCAAAAAGAGTGATTTTATACATTGTATATTTACAGAAACCAGCCGGGTAAAATTTAAAAAAATAAATAGCAATATTATTCATAATTACTTTTCCTTTGTCAATCCTATGGACAAAGCCGGGGCTTATGCTATTCAGGAACACGGTGAGATGATAATCGATGAAATTGAAGGATCAAAAAATAATATCATTGGATTACCAACTGAAAAATTACTAAAAACCTTAAATGTTCTACTTTAGCTAAGAGTTGTTTGAAAATTTTGCAATCTGGAAACTTATAGTCGATTATAAGATATACTTAACTTGTTTTCTCAAGCGGGATGACAGTTTCTGGAGCAGGATCAATTAAAGCTTGTAGTTTCATAAACTGATTCTTTAGGGTATGCAATCCTCTAGTATTCTGAAAAACTACTGCATCGAAGTCCGAAAAACGTCTTTTAATCATTCCTCTGATATTTGCTATTACTCCAAAAACAAAATAAGGTTTAAAAGATATAATATTTTGTTTTGTTAAATTAATTATCATAATAGTGTATATAGTATATTAAAATATTTAAAGTC
>CAZGAI010000325.1:0-4763 GCA_964523175.1 uncultured Victivallales bacterium
GGCTATCGGCAAAAGAACTACAGCACAGCTACTGGTTAAAGGCTTTAATGATGCCGGATACAGTGCTCTAATGGTCGGGACGGGACAGACTGGCTGGATGCAGGGTGCAAAGTACTCTATAATTTTAGATTCAATTATCAATGATTTTGTTTCAGGCGAAATTGAAAACGCTGTTCATGAAGCATGGATTAATGAGAAACCTGAAGTTATTGTTATTGAAGGGCAGGGCAGTTTGATGAATCCAGCATATCCCGGTGGGTTTGAAATACTTGCTGCCGGACGACCTGATATTGTAGTTATTCAACATGCTCCTGCAAGAAAAGAATATGATGGTTTTCCTGGATATCCCCTACATCCGTTGGATGAACAGATTAAAGCAATAGAACTATTATCCGGAAAGAAAGTTGTTGCTGTTGCAATTAATCATGAAGATATGTCCGAAGAAGAACTTTCTCCTGCAATTGAAAAAATAGAACTGGAAACTTTTCTGCCGGCAGTAGATGTCCTTATTGAGGGACCTGTAAGGCTAGTAGATGCACTTATTCAATATTTGCCTAATCAACATAAACATCATTCGGAATAGCAGAGCCGCAATCAAACAATTAGATAATCGCAGAGAACGCGAAGAAGAATGATAGAAACAACCATTTTTGAGTTTTTGTGGAACAAAAAATTAAAAATCTCTGTGTCCTCTGTGTCCTCTGTGTCCTCTGTGTCCTCTGTGTCCTCTGTGCCCTCTGTGGTTAAAATATTAGTGTATTTGATCATTTGTTAGAAAAAACTCACTGATTTAATTTGTTGTTATCATTTTGATTATCATAGTCTGATATTTCGTAAGTATTCAGAAATGCGTATAAACGTCTTGTTGGAGTACCTGCTTTAGTCCAACCCTAACGGATGTTGGAAATTTCAGAACGATGCTTAAGGTTTCGTGATCATTGTCGTAATCGTTATTTTGATCGAAAAAGACAACGATAAAGATCAAGATAACGATTTTTACTTCAAGTCTCATACAAGCAGGATTTTCGTTCTCAGTTCTTCCGCCCCGCAGACGCGGGGCGGTACTCCAACGGAAAACACGCCGTTTAAAATACGATGGTATATATGCAGTTAACATATGAATATGATGGGTTGTATTTATGAAAATAACTAAAGTTGAATACTGGGTAAAGGACATACAGTTAAGAGAGCATTATACAATAGCCTATAATACTTATACGTCTGCAGAAAATATTTTTCTGAGAGTAGAAACTAACAAAGGTATAACAGGATTTGGATGTGCTGCACCGGATTATGAAGTTACCAGTGAAAATTCAGAGACAGTTTTAAATGCTTGTAAAGATGTTATTGAACCAGGTATCCTAGGTTCTGATCCATTAAGAAGAGTTGCTATATTCTGCAGACTTGATAAACATCTGCACTATCAGCCTGCCGCAAAGGCTATGCTGGATATGGCTCTATATGATATCTTAGGTAAATGTGCAGGGCTTCCATTATATAAAATTCTCGGCGGTTACAGAACTCATATAAAAACAAGTGTAACTATCGGAATATTACCTTTGGAAGAAACTCTGGCAAAAGCTAAGAAATTTATTACAGAAGGTTTTTCTGTCATTAAGCTCAAAGGTGGAATTGATGTAGATGAAGATATCGAAAAAGTAATTCGTTTGAGAGAACTGGTCGGTCATAAAATAGCCTTGAGATTTGATGCCAATCAGGGATATAATTCAGAAAAAACTTTAAAATTTATTTCTTCAACAATGTCTGCTAAACTTCAACTTATCGAACAGCCTATTCATCGTGATTACCCGTTAGTTCTTGGTAAAATAACAAAATCAAGCAATATTCCAATCATGGCAGATGAAAGTCTGATCAGCCTGAAAGACACGTTTAAACTTGTAAGAAATAAACTTGTTGATCTTGTCAATATAAAATTAATGAAGGTAGGAGGGATATATGAAGCAATTCGCATCTCCTCAATTGCCAGTGTAGGTAATATTGAAACAATGGTTGGCTGTATGGATAATTCAGCCCTTGCAATCAGTGCAGGACTACACTTTGCCCTTTCGAGGCCCAATGTCCAGTATGCTGACCTTGACGGACATCTTGATATGATAGATGACCCTTCCGCCGGAGCAGTAATTCTAAATAATGGGGTACTATACCCGACAAACAGGCCGGGCCTGGGATTTGATCTTAAATAATAGAGTTTGGCAGGGAATCTGACCCCATTATTTTTACAGATCTATAATTTCATACTGTTTTTCAATTATTTTTCTAAATGAATCGGAGATCCTATTCCAATCAATTATATCAACCCGAAATGGTATATTTGATTCCTGAAATTCTTCTTTTACAGAGAAAATAGTTGTTAGCGGCAGTTTTTCTATCCCCACTATAGCCAAATCCAGATCGGAATACGGTTTGGCTGTATCGGCAACTCTTGAGCCGAAAGCCCTTATTTCACAATTCGGCAGGTGTTTACGTAGAATTATCTTTACTGTTCTCAGTTCTTTTTTAGGTATATCAATCATTTCTAATATCAAGTTCTTTAACTAGTTTTTTGGCATCAGTTTGAAAATAATTGGCAGTTTGAAAAACTTCTTCCGCAGTATCTTCATCATATGTATGTGTTGTAAGGTTTCTTGAATGATGATATTCCATCCATCTATTTACATCTGAAATAAGACGGTTTTCAGCAGCTAGCCTAAAAAGCTCTCTTCTTGTTACACCGTCAACATAGGTACTGCCAATATTTTCCTCCAGCCAGCGTTTCATCATCTTCCATGATTGTTCATAGGCAACTTCAAAATTTTGAATGACACCAGCTCGAATAGTTTCTCTTAAATCTTTTTTGGATAGGTTCAATTCAACGCCGGCCACTTTGATAGAACGGTGCAATACTTCAACTGATTTTTTGAGGCTGCTTAAATCCAACTGCATTTTAATTTATTCCTTTAGAACTATTTATTACAAAAATATATATTTAACAAGGACAATATACAATATTTAATAAAAATACCAAGAGCATGTTGATGGGATTTTCAAGAACTGTGAATCATAAGAAAAGAGTTTGACACCTTGCTTCAAAGATAAAAACACAGCAAAAAAGTTTTGCCTTCAGCTGCAGTTAATATGAAATATTTTATGGGTATGTTGAAAAAAGTCTTGACTGTTCACCTGTTATAGGAGGACTAGTTCTAATGCCTATGACAATCCTTATCGGTTTAATGTCACTTGTAAGTGGAATAATAGTTGATAAATTTGGAACAAGAATGCCAAATATTGGAGGAATGATTGGTTTTATTATTTCCTGCATTCTTCTCTATTTATTTTCAGTAACTTTCTCATGGGTTGTATTCTTTGTAATGCTGGTTCTATTTGGAAGTGCTTTCAGTATTGTATCTACTTCAATGCTCCATTTTACGTTAAAAGAATCACCCAATGATTCTAAGGGTGTTATAAGCGGAATTTATTATTTGCTAAGTCTTTTGGGAGGTATTGTAGGTCTACCTCTCGTAGAACCATATATTTCTAAAAATGGTATTCAGCTGTCAAGTATATCAATTATCTGCCTAATATTTTCTGTAATCGGTACACTGATTTTTATGATTTATTATATAAAGAATCCTTCAGTTAAAGCTTAGTTTTTTACCCTAACTCATTTATTTCAGTTTTCTCATGTTTATAATGATTTCCTTAGCTATTTCTAATGAAGGATTTCCAATATCGTTTGAATAATAATCAGGTAATACTCCTTTACGGGTGTCAAGTCCATTAGGTCTCAGAAATTCTTTATATACTACTTTAAAAGGAATTTTTGTGTTGGGTAGTTCATCACCATAGTCCGTGGGATTACTTCCAGTTTCTGAGCCTATTATCTGTCCTAGATTAAAGTCCTTGAAAATTGAAGTAAAATCAACCGCGCTCGATGCTGTGCCATTTCCTATTAGTAAATAAGTTTTTCCGGTGAATAATGGTTTTGATAAATATTTTCTCTCTGCTTTTCCTGTATATGTTATAATTTTACCTTTATTCTTATTTACATATTTATATAATTTTTTTTTGATCCATGCCCGAAATTTTGGTTTCTTTTAAGGTATGCTTCTGTTACGCCATTATACCATTCTTCAGATACTTTAACTTTAGCTCCACCAAGAGATATTTTTATTGGTGTTATCGCTTCAAGTATGTATTCACACGAATTTGAATTTTCACCTCCATTTTGACTTATATCAATTATCAGATCTTTGATTTTTTTACTATATATTTCTTTAAAAAAATATTTATAAAGTATATAAATTATTTGTCGCGCGTTATGTCTACACAATCGTTAAAAACTAACAGTGCAATATTATTTGGTAAGATTTTATAATAATACGGTTTATTTGCAGATTTTACTTTATTGGAACTTTTATTATATTTATTGATTTCTTCTTTAGTAGTTCCTTTTACCACTATATCAATATTATTATTCTGTAATACTAACTTGTATACAGCGCCAGTTCCATAGCAGCTGTTAAAAATTAATTGGAACATTTCAAAAGCACCCCAATTAATTTCAAACTCTGCATTTCTTGCTAGTCTATTGTCTTCAAAAGTATGCTGGTATAAACTGTTGTGTCTATCCTTTGCTTGAGTTTCATTTATGCTTAATACTATATAACCATTATATTTATCTAATGATTTATCATTAATACAGTTTTTAAAGTATATACTCAAATCATTTCAAAACACTGTTTTCAGTTTTTCAAAATTATCAT
>CAZGAI010000326.1:0-4761 GCA_964523175.1 uncultured Victivallales bacterium
ATAATATTTATTAAAAGAGTCCCGAATCTGATCTTTTTCTATATCAAAGGATCTGTTTATTTTTAAAGAGTCTTCCCAAAGTTTGAATTTTGGGTACCCTGGATAAACAACAAGTTGTTCTTTGCAAAATTTAATTGGTGCAATATCATCTGTAATAACTTTATATCCTCTTCTATGCAAAGCATAGGCAATTGTTGATTTACCAGCACCCGATACTCCTGTAAATAATATCGCTCCTTTATCAGTTAACACTGTAGAAGCATGCATTGGCACATAATCGCGCATATGAAGAAGTGCCCCCATCACACTACCTAAAAGATATACTGAAACAGCAGACATATCTGAGCAGTAATCCTTATCTATTATTACTTCTTTTCCATCTTTTACATAGATTCTAATTCCTAGTTTTTCATGATAAAGAAGAAATTCGTTTTCAGCTATTTCACAGCAGACATTTTTAAGTAATGGAGGAGTAGCTAGCATATTTGGTGTTCGATTAACATGTATAAGTATATCATTTTTTTCAAAATGAGTTGGGTAAGTGATTAAGGATTGTAACTTAATATCAGAGTAAATTTTTAGATTAAAGATTTTATAATTCATTTCATCCTTCCTACGCTCAGGTAAATCACGTAAGTGTGTGCCCAAGGTAAAGATTCACGACCAGGCGTTGTACTTTTTTTCATGAGTAAACTGATAAGGGAGCCGATGGTTGCTTTTATATAGTGGCATATTGTTCGTCGGGGTCCTGTGGCTGGCGTTTTTTGGTCTCAGGCTCCCACCAAGGTTGTGCCTAAGTCATCAAGCCATAGGTCCAAGTCCCCTTATGTCCCCCCGTCCTTTTACTCACTCGCCAGTTTCCTCGTTGGCCGGATAAGGTTTAATTTCGGCCCCCAGAGGCTTATCGTTTATCGAGTTTTGGCGATTCCCTAGGATCGTCCCCAGCGGTCCGCTCTTGTTGAGCGCCGGTAAGACGTACTCTCGGTGTTTTAAGTTGCGCCCTTGGAGATGCAGCTAGGACGCAGTAGGACCCCATCTGATGGGAGTCGTGCCTGTGAATTCGGAAACGAACGATAGTTTCCCAGCCGAGGTGCAGCAGTTGATTAGTTTTGCGTTTGGGCTAATATATTCTAGCAATTCAGAACTGCTAGCTCGTTCCAGTGATTTTGTTGGCTGTGTGTTGTCTTCCATTTTTTGTTCATCTTACTTTTAGGGTTTGTATTTAGACCTGAGTTAAAATATTTCAGCCAGTTGCTGGAATAGCGGAAGATATCCTTACTTGAATATCCCGGCTGATACAGCCTATCCACAAGATTTCCAGCAAATTTTTCAATACTTTTCTTCGATATTTTTAAGTTTTCAGGGCCAAGGTGATAGCCCAGAAAGTCAAATCCATTTTTAATTTTACCGATATAGGTTTTCGGTTTCGATAATAAAAGCTTTAATGGTTTGATAGCTTTATAAATTAGTTTTACTACTCTTTCAGTCTGATGTTTTGTCTTAGTAAAAATCAGAATATCATCCATATAACGACAGTAGAAAATATTTTTTCTTTTTCCAATTTTGTGTAAGTGTCAGTGCTAAAGCTTTAAGAACAACAGCATCTTTTGCGGCCCACTGTTCTATGTATTCGCCATCTATATCAAACACTTTTGTTGAATCAAATCTATAACTGCTTGTTTTTAGATTATTTACGATGTCTGCTCTTTCTTTGTCCCAGTTAAACCGCAGATACCATATATCCGCATTAGGGGAAGCTTTCTCTCGCTGTTTGCAGAGCCAACTGTATGCTTCATCAAGTTTTCCTATAATTTCAACGTAATTCACTTATTTGCTTTATGTTGCCCAATTAACTGAATAACACTTAAAATTTCTTTATTATTTTTGGTCTATTGACATTAACAAATTTTAAAAAAATATATCAAAATTATCATTATTACAACACAAAAAAGCAAATAGTTGTAACATTAATACTAATAGAGGTAATTGCAAAACTATTTTTATTGATTTATTAATTTTGCTTTAAAAAGAAAGAATTACATGTTAACTTCTTTTATCATAAAGAGTTAACAAACATAACCCCGAGGAGCTAATGGAATTTTTTTTACATTATTTAATAGCATACAAAACTGGCTTTTGCCAGGTCTTGAAGATGAATTAGGCGAATTAACCGCAAGACAGATGGAGTTTGTCAGGGCAGTCGAGCTGATAAATACTTTAGAGTTCATTGACAAATATGATTGGGCGGAAATAGGAAGAAAGCCCTCAGACAGGCTTTGCCTTATAAAAGCTTTCATAGCCAAACCTATAATTTATGATATTTAAGAATTGTCGTTCAAACACTAAATACACAATAAGGCAACCCACTAATTCTGGTGAAGACCCTTATTTATATTTCTGGCTTCCTGTTTTTCTTCCTCATGAAGATTTTAAATCTTAGTTTTATTGAAAGTTATTACGTTCATTTGATGCAAAATATGAACTGAAAAGTTTGAGTACATTTTTGGTAGATAATTTGGTTAGAATAGCATTGGAGTTGAGGTTACCGAAAACAAAGACGTTATCAAAACCAGGAACCAAAGGCTAAAAGTTCTTGGGTTGTGTGGGCAGCCTGCTTTAATCTGAGTTGTGGTTTGAATTCCCCGCTCCTTGGAGCGCTTCAATATAAAAAAAGTTTTGTTAAGCTTTTTTGAAAAGCGTGATACCTCGTGGTCTTGACCCGAAGTAGTTTATTTGATACTAAAAATCTATAGAAAGTCGAATAATTAGCGTGTAGGATTGATTTACTGCTGTTCTATCATAATTTCCAGTAATTTATCTTCCAGCATAGGTTTATAGTAATAAAACCCCTGAGCAATTTCGCAGCCGTTAGCCAATAAAAAATCAACCTGCTCTTTTGTTTCAACACACTCGGCGATGGTTTTCATATTTAAACTTTTTGAAAGGGCAACGATCCCTTTAATTATTGAATTGGATTTTTTACCGGTGTTGATTTTGGTAACGAAAGAACCATCAATTTTTAATGTATTGATCGGCAGGTTAGCAAGCCTATCCAGTGATGAATATCCAGTTCCGAAATCATCAATGGACAGCCTTAAGTGAGTTTGCTTCAAAAAAAGCATATAATTTTTGTTAGAGGAATTTAAAAAGGAAGTGAGGTTTGTTTCAGTCAGTTCCAAATCTATTTGAGCAGGGTTTGTTTTATATTTTTTTAAAATACCGTTCAATTCACTAGTAAATGTTTCTTGTTCAAGTTGCCTCGGTGAAATATTTATCGAGAAAAATATATCTTTAAGCTTAAGATTTCTACACTTTTCAATAAATTTACAGGTTTCTTCTATTACCCATATTCCTATTCCATGGATGAGTCTAGTTTCTTCAGCAAGGAAAATAAATTCAGCTGGAGGGATGAGTCCAAGTTTAGAGTTTTTCCAGCGTAAAAGGGACTCAACACCAATAATTTTATTTTCTTTCATGTCGACTATTGGCTGATAATGTAGAAATAGTTCTTTTCTAGTTAATGCAGTCTGAAGTTCTTCTCTAATAGAGTTTATTTTATTAAAGCTTACCTTTATGTCTTCAGAGAAAAAGCAATAATTGTTTTTGCCTGATTTTTTTGCTCTGTACATCGCAATATCAGCCTGTTTAACAAGTGTTACTGCGGTCTTAGAACATACAGGGTAGCACGCTATTCCGATACTGACAGTTAAGTTCACCTGTTTATTATAAACAATCAGAGGATTGGCTGCTACTTTTTCAATAATTTTATCCGCAACAAGAGCACCGTTTCCATATCTGTTAAGATCTGTCAAAATGATAGCAAACTCATCTCCACCAATTCTTGCCGAATAGTCCTCTTCTCTTATCGAATCATTGATAATTGACGCAATTTGCTGTAATACAATATCTCCATGGTCGTGCCCATAATTATCATTTATCCATTTAAAATTATCCAGATCGATAAAAAGAATAGCAAATTTTCTTATATACCTACGAGAAGACGAAATAACTTTTTTAAGATCTGCTTCAAATGTCAAACGATTTGGAAGCATAGTCAGCGAGTCATGCCTGGCTAAAAATTCCAATTGAGAATTTTTCTCTTCAAGCTTAGTTTTTGATTGCTCCAATTTCTGAAGTAACAATAAATTATTTCTTTTATTGTTGTCCTTCATAGAAATAAATGCTTTTACTTTTGCTTCAAGCACCTGAGGATTCAGTGGTTTGAACAGATAGTCGATAATACCTGGATCACTGCTATTAAAGGTTTGTAATTCACTAGTGCTTATTTCAGTAATGAAAATTATTGGAGTACTTTCTCCTTTTTCTTCTGCTTTTATAAGAGTTGCTGTTTCATAACCAGCCATATTAGACATCTGAACATCAAGGAGTATAACTGCAAAATCATTATGTAGAGATAGTTCTAGTGCAGCTTTTCCTGACTCAGCAGTAAATATCTGGGTATTTACCTGCTTCAGAACTTCTTTTATAAACGCGAGATTATCTAAATTGTCGTCTATAATTAATATCTTTGCTAGGTCGTTGGAACTTATCTGCATTTTTTATTTCTCTCAAGGGAATTATGAATGTGGTTATTGTTCAATTAACTTTATATAATTTATTAAAGAAATTGTCAATAGTTTATTTCGATATATGTAAATTTTTGACCTTTTTTCTACAGGTTATTTTAATAAATATTATAATTCGCTATTTGACGAAATATAATATTATGTTATTTTACTATTTATTAAAATAAAGATTAGT
>CAZGAI010000327.1:0-4756 GCA_964523175.1 uncultured Victivallales bacterium
TTCAATTAATATAAAAAAATAGGCGTTCAATTAGACAGCATTATTGAGCTCTGGATAAAAGGTGCAGACTTTGTTATTAGGGATAATTTGGATGTTGCATATAATAATGTAATTCCACTATGGATGTTAGGATTTAAATATTAGATAAGAATTTAGTTAAAAAAATAATTCGCAAATTAAATAGTGGTGTTTATATTAAATTTCATAAGATTAATAGTAAAATATTTGATAGGGATCTATATCCACTAATTACACCAATTTCACGAATTCATTTTATCTTTTTCAAAAATTAGTGTCATTAGTGAAATTCGTGGTTAGAAAAGCGTTCAAAGTTCCAGCTCGGCTGGGTTAGGATTTACATATGACTGAAAATAAAAAAGGTTTATTTATTACTTTTGAAGGACCGGACGGTTCCGGTAAAACAACACAAATTAACTTACTGAACGATTACCTGTGTGCAAAAGGATATGAATGTGTCCATACGCGGGAACCCGGCGGGACAAAAATCGGGGAAAAACTTAGAGATATTCTGAAAGACCCGGCACTGAATGAAAAGCTTTCCATTCAAACAGAAGTTCTTCTTCTTCAAACAGCCCGCGCACAGCATGTACATGAACTAATATTGCCTGCATTAAAAGATGGCAAAGTTGTTCTGTGTGACAGATATGCTGATTCTTCTACTGCATATCAGGGAGCAGGTCGCGATGTTGGTATAGATATTATTTGTAAATTAAATGACTTTGCTACATCAGGACTTGTGCCGGATATAACTATATTACTTGATATCCCCCCAAAAAGAGGTCTGAAACGGGCTGATGACAGAGAGCACGGAGAAGTGAAAGACCGCTGGGAAGAGCAGGATGTTACTTTTCATGAAAAAGTCAGGAAAGCTTTTCTTGATTTAGCAGAAGAAAATCCTGACAGATACAGAACTGTTTCTGCTGTCGGAACTATTGAAGAAGTACATCAGAGAATAATAACAATCATGAACAAAGAACTTTCACCACTAATAAACACTAAGAGATGAATATTCACCACGGAAAGAACAGGAAATCTTTTTATCCACTAATTACACCAATTACACTAATATTTTATTAATTTTTTACAAAAAATTAGGTGTATTCTTTTAACTTGTACCACAATCGTTTATTTCCTTAATTTTAAGCAAGTTTTTATTTTATCAAGGATTTAAGCAAATGTCTGAATTAATATATAAGTCTGAATCATACAAAATAATAGGCGCCTGTATGGAAGTTCATAAAGAACTTGGCTTGGGATTTTTTGAAGCAGTCTATCAGGAAGCATTAGCGCATGAATTCGCTTTGCAGTGCATACCTTATGAACGAGAAATAGAACTTAATATAACATACAAGAATTATAAACTTGATAAACAGTATTATGCAGACTTTATTTGTTACAATAAAATTATATTAGAATTAAAAGCTGTTAACTGTATAGCAAGTGAACATGAAGCACAGGTTATCAACTACTTAAAAGCATCTGGATTTAAGCTTGGTTTGTTAATAAACTTTGGAACTAAAAGTTTATCTTATAAACGTTTAGTTCTATGATAATTGGTGTCATTAGTGAAATTAGTGGATAAAAAAAGAGTTAAAAATTATGGCAGAAAAAATATATAATCTTGATTATTTTAAAAAGAATTTTCCATTTGTGATTAAATCACTGCAGAATGTAAAAAGGAACAAACGGTTATCACACTCTTATATCGTTTACAGCGATAACCCGGATATCAGAAGGTCGTTTACATCAATCCTTGCTCAGATAATTCTTTGTACAGAAAAAAACATTGACATTGCTCCCTGCTGTGTCTGTGATCCCTGCTTAAAGGTAGAGAAAGGGATTTATCCTGATCTATATACACTGGAACCTGTTTCTAAAAGTAGGCAGATCGTAATAGGAAAAGATTCTGAAGATATTGATACTATCAGGTGGTTTCAGGGGAGATTTTATCTTTCAAGCATGTCAGGAACAGGAGGAAAAATAGGTATAATACATGATGCAGACCGAATTACAGTACAGGCACAGAATGCTTTTCTAAAAAACCTTGAAGAACCGCCAAGAGGCAGTTCGTTTATTCTTTCTTCCGGAAATCCCCATTCTTTACTGCCTACAGTAATATCAAGATGTCAACTCATACCTCTGTTGACAAATAAGCTTTCATACAACTTTGCAGATTGTACTAATTTGTACACCTTACTGCTGGAAATAATATCAGGACAGGGGAAAAGTCTTTCGTTTGCAGTTGATACCTCAGACAGATTAATAAAGATGTTTGACAACCTGCGTAAAGAAGCTGAAACATCTGTTAACGAAAAATGGAAGGAACGCCTTTCCAATTTGAATAATCTGGAATCAACAGTAGCACGTAAACGAATTACAACAAAGTATGATGCTTCAGTAGTTGCAGAATATCGTTTATTAAGAGAGTATTTTCTTAACGCTGTCTATTCATGGTTCGCACAGGTGTTTCAAACTACATGTGGTGTTAATTCTTCTTTAATGGCCAACCCTGAAATTATATCTAATTATTTAGAATCGGATATAAACTTAACTCAACGTGAATCTAATTGGTTTTTAAATAGGGCTGAAAAGTTTATCAGCAACCTAAAATGGAACATTGATGAAAAATTGGCAGTTCAGGAGTTTTGCATTAACATTGTAATAAAACGTCAAACCTAAGCCAGACTTTTTCTATCCACTAATTACACGAATTTCACTAATTTATTATTGCTTTTTTAACAACAACCAATAAGAGTTTTTATAAAAAATAATTAGTGTCATTAGTGAAATTCGTGGACAGGAAAAATTGGTTCAGTCTTCGCTGTGCTACGCCTCGACACGTGCGGCTATGCTGCTCCAGATACATTAGCGGTAAACTTTTTTTAAAGATAAGGATGAATTATGGTAAAACGAAAAGAATTGACTAGATATCTAAATGATTTGTTACAGCTAAACCAAGTTACAGGCGACCCTTCAAACAACGGTCTTCAAATAGAGGGAAATAAGGATGTAAATAAAATCCTATTCGGTGTTGATACAAGTGTATGTCTTGTTGAAAAAGCTATTGAAACAAAATCTGACTTCATATTTGTCCATCACGGTTTAAGTTGGGGAAGCAGTCTGAAATATATTACTAACTATAATGCAAGATTAATAAAGCCTCTATTCAAGAATGATATTTCTCTGTACGCAGCACATCTTCCATTAGATGCTCATCCAACAATAGGGCACAATGCTATGTTAGCTGAGATACTGCAGTTAAAAAACAAAAAAATGTTTGCGAAATACTGCGAATTAGATATTGGGTATACCGGATTGCTGCCGAAACCTTTATCTGTATGTGAACTTTCAGAACTTTTTAATAATAAATTATCTGAAGTTATTGATTCTTATTCTGACACACAGCCTCCAACCGCCTCTCCAGAGTACTGTTTTATTCTAGACAATAATAAAATTGTAAAAAAAGTGGGGATTATTTCAGGCGGTTCCGGGCTTGAAGGAATTATAGCGTCCTTTAAAGAAGGAGTTGACTGCTTAATAACAGGAGAATTTCATCATCAAACCTACCATCTTGCTAAAGAAAACGGACTGGCCATTATTGCAGCCGGGCATTATAAAACTGAAACAGCCGGTATTTTTGGAGTAATGGATCATATTGAAAAGAAATTTGATGTAAAAACTGAATTTGTTAATATACCGACAGGCCTTTAGAACTAAAATATAGTTTGAGGAAAGCGCTGAGCTTTCGGGCAATGCTCGACAGTTTATCGTTGGAGAAAGTATTACTACCCACCCCTTAATCCCCTCCCGGGAGGGGAACCAAAGGGGTGGATAAACGAGCATCCTCTGTCGCCAAGGCTATGGCGGACAGGTCGAATATCCAGAATCGAGAATACAGTTTCAGGAAAGCGCTAGGTTCACAGTAACCAGTATCAAAGTTTTATATATAATTTTTATTTCTATTTTATAACATAACTTGAAGGAAAAAAATTCTATGAAACGACACATCTCTCCATTTGTTCTACTGTGTGTATCCGTAAGTGCAATTTTAGGTTCTGGCTGTCTGTTTTATGTCAGCTCCTGCTCATGCTGAAGCTGAAATAATAGAAGTTACAGCTGAATAAATAGCATCTTTAACTTTATTTATTGTTTCAACTGTTTACTTTTAAGTTATCAAAAGGATTTCATCATGTATAAAATCATAAATAAATTAATAAAAGGTAAAGTTTTTTTTACTATCCTTCTTTTGTGTCTGTTTAAGTTTCAGGCCTACAGATTCTACAGCTGAACAGGTTCCATCAGGTAACACCAAAAATCCAGAATGTGATGAACAAAAAAATAAGAAAAAAACAGCTGGACAATACAATATTCTCCTTATCATGTGCGATCAAGAAAGCTTCGGTCTCCTTGATGCGAAAGGATATAAACTCCCCGCACGAGAACGTTTAATGAGCAAAGGGACAACATTCCAAAACCATTATATAGCTGCAGCTATGTCTACTCCTTCTCGCGGTACCATATTTACAGGACAACCTCCGCAGGTAACAGGAATCTGTGACCAGATGCAGATGGGCTATATTCCTAGTATGAGCACTGAAAAGCCCAGTATGGGCACAATAATGAAGGAGCTCGGATACACAACCGCTTACTACGGAAAATTTGAACTGGATAAAAATATTCTATATACTCAAATCATTTCAAAACACTGTTTTCAGTTTTTCAAAATTATCATTAA
>CAZGAI010000328.1:0-4028 GCA_964523175.1 uncultured Victivallales bacterium
TGCTATATGATTTTTGGTTTTTTTTAATGCTTTTACTTTGGGAATAATAGTTAAAGCAGATCTTTAGTGCTGTATTGGTATTCTTTTTAAACTTTTTTATAGATTACAATACTTTAGATATTTACCAACTAAAAAACAAAATAAGTTAACTGGCTTTTGTTGTGAAAGTCTATTGTATGCAGTTCTTTGTTTTTTAGCATACATTATAGAACATTTTTTCGTATGTTGTTGTCTTTTGAAGTAGTCAATAAATTTTTATTAATCTTTAAGAAAATCAACAAATTCTTTTTTATTTGAAGCCTTCATGTATGCTTCTTCCGGGGAAATGATATCTTCCTGTAAGTATCTTTTTAACGTTTTATCCATTGACTGCATGCCCATTGCTTTATTGCTTTCAATTATTGTACATATGTTTGATATTTGGCCTTCCCGGATAATGTTTGGGAGTCCTTCAGTCCAAAGGAGGATTTCATGAGCAGCGATTCTTCCTTTACCTTTTTTCTTGCAAAGCAGCTGTGAAACAACACCTCGCAGGGCTTCAGATAGCATTGTTTTGATTTGAGGCTGTTCATCCGCTGGAAACGCATCTATAATTCGGTCTATAGTTTTGGGCGCATTGTTTGTGTGAAGGGTGGCAAAAACCAGTATTCCCATTGCCGCGCAGGTAAGTGCAAGCCTGATTGTTTCAAGGTCACGCATTTCTCCTAATAAAATAATATCAGGATCAGAGCGCATAGCATTACCCAATGCGTTTGAAAAAGAATCACTGTGAACTCCTATTTCTCTGTGTACTAATATGGATTTTTTATTTTTGTGAACGAACTCAATAGGGTCTTCAAGTGTAATGATGTGTTTACAGTATTTTGAGTTTATATGATCAATCATTGCAGCCAGAGTTGTTGATTTACCGCTGCCAGTCGGGCCTGTAATACAAAAAAGTCCACCTTTGGCTGCGCAAATCTTTTTTAGGGCACCCGGAAGGAGCAATTCCTGCATTGTTGGTACTTTAGATGGAATCTGGCGCAGCACGGCGGCAATTCCGTAATAGTTATATAGGTAATTTGTGCGAAAACGAGCTCTACCCGGTATTTCATATGCAAAATCAAGATCTTTGTTTTTTATAAAATATTCCCAGCGTTCCTGTGAGCATATTTCATTAAGCATCTTTTTCATATATTCTTCTGAAATAATATCGTCAGTTAAATGCTCCAGGATTCCATGAACACGGATTTTTGCAGGTTGTCCTATTATCAAGTGCAAATCCGAAGCTTCACGCTCCAATAATGCTTCAAGTAATTGATCTATTATCGGCATTGATATAACTCCTAATTAGAGCCCGTCTGTAAAGTACACCCGGGCTCAGTTGTCAGTGAAAAGTAATCAGTTTTCAGTATAGTTATGGTCACTTATAAACTATTTTAGTAGAGAAGTATCTAATAAAACTGATGACTGATGACTGATGACTGATGACTGATGACTGATGACTGATGACTGATGACTATTTACTGCTCACTTTTGTCTGAAAACCTTTTCAGACAGGCACTAATTAGCCGGAAACAGTAATTTTATTTTTATAATTATTTAGATCTTTTATATTTTTCAGTGCGGTTTCACCTGAAATAATGTTATCTTTGTAAAGTTCAAATATTGATTCATCCATTGTACACATACCTAGTTTTGAGCTTGTTTGAAGGATCGGCTTTAGTAAGTGATGCTTTCCTTCGCTAATAGTATTGCTTGATGCAAGGTTATTAACTAAAATTTCACAGGCGACTGTAGCTTTGCTGTCAGTGGTCGGTAGTAATTTTTGGCAGACTATACCGCGTAGACTACCGGATATCATAGCCCTGATTTGAGGCTGTTGTGAAGGAGGGAACACATCAACAATCCTATTTAGAGTATTTATTGTATCACCGGTAGGAAGCGTTCCTATAACTAAATGTCCTGTTTCAGATGCAGTAATAGCTATTTCAATTGTCTTGAGATCATTTAGTTCGCCGATAACAATTACATCTGGATCTTCTCTAAGTGCACCTTTAATTGCCTGGGCATAAGATTTGGTGTGTGTTACAATTTCACGTTGTGTTATATTGCAGTTTTGAGACACCTGAACGATTTCAATAGGATCTTCTATCATAATAATATGATCGTGCCTTTTTGCATTCATTATATCAACAAGAGAAGCGAGAGTGGTTGTTTTTCCGCTTCCGATAGATCCTGTAAGTAAAATCAGCCCATTATGATGATTTAGAAATGTTGAGATTGTTTTAGCATTTTTGGGCTTGAAACCGAGCTCTCCCAGGTTTTTAATATGATTAGATAAAAGATGGTAAGATCCGGCAGTACCGTCTTTATGATTCATTAATGCTACTCTGTAGCGCTCTTCATCGCTAAAGGAAAGAGCGTAGGTCAGCTCTTTATTTTTGATAAAATCAGCAGATTGATCTTCAGTTAAAAATAAAGTATTAATTCTTAATGCATCTTCGGCGGTTAAAATATATCTTCCCTGTTTTTCTATTTTGAGTAGATGTCTGATAAATGGAGTAGAGTTTGCTGAAAAATGAAGATCACTGGAACTGTTGTTTCGGAGATACAGTAATAATCTTCTGAGAAAAGTCTTAAGTTGTTCATCAGACATATCGGGGATTTCAGAGAAAATTGGTTCAAAATTTTCTTCATTCTCCAAAAAATTAGTTGGAGGTGGTGATCCAAGTGCAGCCTGGGTTATTGATTCTGACAGAATCTTCTCCATCCGGTCTAATAATATTTCCGCGTTGACTTCGTCCAGTTTCTCTGATTTTTTATCGAACGCTTTCTGTGCAAAACTGTTTAAATCCACGTTTTCATCAGAATTATTGAGTATAATATCACACTCCTTCTGAGTCATGAATTTCTTACCTATGACATTATAGATAAACCATTGGATTTCTAAGTTCACTTTAAACCTCAGTTATTTACTTATGTGTACATGTTTAATAAATATAGGAAACGGGTTTTCCGGAAATTAATCTGTCTGTATATTCTTATTATATTGAAGAGAGGTGTGGGTTGCAAGGGAAGTTCTATAAAAAATGTACATAGCAGAGGGTTTTTGAGGAAGAAAGTCCGTTATAGTTTGCTAAGTGAAGGTATTAAAGTAATAATGATTATAATCATATTATAACAACTTTTTATAAGCTATTTATTATAACAGACACAAAGTGTACATGTTTAAACTAAATTTAAAAGTTTAAACAATAAAGTTTTATGCAAATATTGATTCCATTCTATCGTGTTGTTTTGTCAAACCGGCATATTTAGATCTGAGTAAAACAGTTAGTAAAAAAATAAGCAGGTACTGCATGCACATCACAGGAAGAGGAGGAGTTAAAGGTGCAGTCAGGTGTATTTACAGTCAGCTTGAAAAATATAACTTTGCAGGCAGGCTTGATATTAAATAGTATTATTTCTCAATTGACTATGATATTCTACATTAGATATCAGGATGATGTGGTCATACTGGCTAAAAGTAGATGGGAACTGAGAAGATCTCTTAAGGTTCTATATTCAGTTCTCTCACAGCTAAAGCTCGAAGTGCAGATAAAAGTCTGCTCCGAATTTATTTGGAACGATGGATTATATATTTTAGGGGCGGGCTAAAAGGAATAGTCCAAATAAAAAGTATAAAAAAATAGAATTGTTCATTGACTACAACTTCAAAATACCTTATAATATAATTATAGATGAATCTAAGTGATATTTGATAAGTATGAAGTCAAGAAAAATCATATATTCCATTGATTAAAACGTAGAAGAATAATATAAAAGGTTAAGTTGTTTAAATTATTGCCTATGTGAAAAAAATAAAGTTATAATAACTTATTACAATTGTTTTATACATTTTTGTGGGGCCTTCTCCGCTCTGCTGAACATATAAATACAAAAAACACCTTTGACATTAGGCATTGTAAAAAGTTACTAAATGTTCTACTAATATTAGACCATTGAATTTGCGTTTAAGTGACCTTGGTATCACTTTTCGGCCATTG
>CAZGAI010000328.1:4038-4739 GCA_964523175.1 uncultured Victivallales bacterium
GATATGAAAATAACATACAAAAAAATTATATTATATACAAACCAATCGACCAAAATCGATTTTACTGTGCTTGTATGTTATGGGTGTTAAATCATTTACGTATATGGATATTTCCCTTTCTGCATTTTAAAAATTTGACAAATAAGGATAAAATAAAATTATGAAATCGAAAATTTTGAAAGTCTCACTATGCTTGACGTTACTACTTGCTGTCTTCAATCTTACCGTTCTTGGCCAATCTGCTAAAACCATGACATTGACGATACATAATCATCGCACGGACGGTAATATGAATGTATATGACAGTGTCTCGGGGGAGAAGCTAAAACCTGTGAATGGTAAGACAAATGTTTACGATATGGGTACGTTGGCCCAGTGGAAGATTCACAATGAAAAAATACCAGACAACATGTGTCTACTCACCTGGAGCGCTATGAACGCCGGAGACCATCCATATTCATTCGCTACATCTAACAATGATAGCGGGTATTGCACCGTGAACGTGCATGACGGACAGGGTTCGAAGAAGAATCCACCAAACAACATAGTGTATCCACAACACAGCTACGGGAACATTACATTGGATTTGTATCCCCACAAAAAAAAATAGGTCTGGGTGCAAGCCAGGGATACCGACATTCAATGCGACATTCCTGTGCTGCTCTCACCCTTCTGGGCGGGCTTACATCAAATTGTAAAAG
>CAZGAI010000329.1:0-4725 GCA_964523175.1 uncultured Victivallales bacterium
TTTAACATACTTAAAAATACAGAGTTTTTAATAAACAATAAAAGATAAAATCTTCAAGTCTATTTTATAATAAATTATTAATATTATCATAATATTTTAAGAGTTGACGTTAAAAAATAAAAAGCCTGCCTTGAATATCCTGCTTATACAAATTATATCATCATAGCGGAAGAATATTCTTTGCAAAATATTTTTCTTTTGAAAGAGTATCATATAGATACTTTTTTAAATTAATGTTGAAATATTGAAAATAAATTTAACCGGAAGTAAACTGATAATGAACAATACTAACACCGACTTTGAAGGTTTAAATCCTGAAATTTTTATTGATGCAGTAGAAGAATCTCTTGGAATAAGAATGACTGGATTGGCTATTCCACTAACCAGTTATATTAATCGTGTCTATGAGCTGCAGGCAATGGATGGCAGAAGGTTTATCGCAAAGTTTTATCGTCCCGGTCGTTGGGCTAAAGAAGCATTAAATGATGAACATGATTTTGTGCTTGACTGTAAAGAAGCAGAAATACCGGTAATTGCTCCTATTGTACTGGAAAGCGGAAGTACACTTGGTGAGGTTAACGGAATTTATTTTGCAGTTTTTCCTAAAAGACTAGGCCGCTTTTTTGAAATATGTTCAGACGAAGATTGGAAGAGAATCGGGAATATACTGGGACGGCTGCATGTAGTTGGTGCCTGCAGAAGTGCCGATTCGAGGATGGAGCATTCTCCTATGACTTCAACTTTAGAAGAGATTGAATTCTTGAAAGAGGGTATGTTTGTTTCTCCTAGGTATTCTTCTGAGTTTAATAGTTTATCAAATGATATTCTTGAGACAATCGGAGATATGTTTGAAGATACTGAATATATAAGAACACATGGAGATTGTCACTGCGGAAATATATTACATCGCCCCGGAGAAGGGATAATGCTTATTGATTTTGACGACATGATGACTGCCCCCCCTGTTCAGGATATGTGGCTTTTACTACCAGATCATGCCGCAAATGCGAAGAAAGAACTAAAGTTGATTGTGGACGGTTATACTCAGTTCCGAGATTTTGATATTTCTTCTTTAAAGCTTATTGAACCACTAAGAATGATGCGTCTTTTATATTTTCTTGCCTGGTGTGCTAAACAGGAAAAAGACCTTAAGTTTCAGGCAAATTTTCCTAACTGGGGTTCGGATTCTTTTTGGCGTGAAGAAATAAATGACCTTCGAAAACAGTTGGAAATAATTAAGCAGGATATGTAGGAATTAATCAATAATTAATTCACAATCCTTTTTTTGGTGATGATATAAACAGTTAAAAGAGAAGTAATGAGATGAAAGAAGTGATAACCAGTGTTGGGATTGATATTGGTACTACTACTACTCAATTGATACTAAGCAGGCTTTATATTGAAAATACTTCATCAATGTTTCAGGTTCCCAAAATAAATATAGTAGACAGGAAGGTCATATATAGAAGTAATATTTACTTTACACCACTATCTTCCAGAACAGAGATTAACGCAGTTGAACTTAAGCATATAATTCTCGGCGAATATGCTACAGCTGGTGTTAGGCCGGAAGAAATAGATACCGGGGCTGTTATTATTACCGGCGAAACTTCCAGAAAAAAAAACGCTGAAACTGTAGCAAAGGCATTCGCAGAAATTGCTGGAAATTTTGTTGTCGCGACTGCTGGGCCGGATCTTGAGAGTATAATTGCCGGTAAAGGGGCAGGTGCTGATAATATTTCTTCTGACAAACATTCAACGGTTGTAAACTTTGACATTGGCGGGGGAACTACAAATATTTCAGTTTTTAATAATGGAGAGCTTGTAGATACAGGGTGCCTGGATATTGGAGGAAGGCTTATTAAAATTAATTCTGAAGGTTGTATTGATTATATTGCACCTAAAATAGTCACTTTGGCAAAGAACAAAAATATTAAAATTTCAGAGGGTATGCCTGCGACGGAAGATTTAATTGCCGATATTGTTTATGAGATGGTCGAAATTCTAAAAATGAGTGCGGGGTTGATAAATAAAAGCAATTATTTTGGTGATATAGTTACAAATCATAGCATTTCAGATAAGCATGATATTGAATATGTGACTTTTTCCGGGGGAGTAGCTGATTTGATTTACGAACCTGAGAATATAGATATGTTTAAATATGGTGATATCGGAGTTCTGCTTGCCCGAAGTATAGCTAAATCAGAAATTTTAAGGAACTACAAATTAGTAAAACCGACCGAAACAATAAGAGCTACAGTTATTGGGGCCGGAACACATACTGTGAATATCAGCGGCAGCACAATTTTCTATAATCGCTATTTCTTCCCTCTAAAGAATATTCCAATAATAAAGCTGAATTTAAATGAAGAGAAGATTGAATATATTTCAAAGAACATTAAACAAAAGCTTAAATGGTATAGATTTGATGATGAGCAGCATCAGGTTGCGATTGCCCTTAAAGGCAGCAGTTATTCTTCTTTTGCAGATATTGAGGCATTATCCAAAGCTGTTATTGATGGAACAGATGAAATAAGAGAAAATGGAGGGATAGTCATAGTATTAACGGAGAAAGATATTGCCAAAGTGCTTGGCCAGACATTGTACTGTAATCTTGAATGCAGTTATGATGTTCTCAGCATAGACAATATTAGCGTTGATAATGGGGACTATATTGATATTGGAAATCCTGTTGCTGATGGTAATGTTGTTCCTGTTATAGTAAAAACTCTAATTTTCAAAACCTGAAATCCGAAACTTTAAAAATTAAATAAAAAAGGGGGGATAAAGTTGAAGCTTAAAACTAAACTATTTGGGCATTCTTATTTGTTTAAATCATTAAAGGAAGTCCTTGCAAAGGCAAATGAAGAAAAGTCCGGAGATATACTTGCCGGAGTGGCTGCTGAAAATTCGGAGGAGAGAGTTGCAGCTAAGGTAGTTCTTTCTGAAGTGACTCTTGAAGATCTTAGAAAAAATCCTGTAGTCCCTTATGATGAAGATGAAGTTACCAGAATAATTGATTCTCAGGTTAATGAGGATATTTATTCAGAAATAAAAAACATGAGTGTTTCAGACTTCAGAGAGTGGATTTTATCTAATGACACTTCAGAAACAGAAATCAAGCGTATAAGCATGGGATTGACTTCAGAAATGGTTGCAGCTGTAACTAAACTAATGAGTAATATGGACTTAGTTTACGGTGCATCTAAAATACGGATTTCCGCTCATTGTAATACAACTATAGGTTTATCGGGCACACTGTCCTCAAGGCTTCAGCCAAATCACCCTACAGATGATCCGAAAGGTATTTCCGCTTCTTTAATGGAAGGTTTAAGTTATGGTATAGGGGATGCTGTATTAGGTTTGAATCCGGTAAACGATTCAGTAGAAAGTGTAAGTAAGGTTCTGAAGACATTTGAGGAGTTTAAACAAAAATGGGAAATTCCTACACAGAACTGCGTTTTAGCACATGTGACAACACAGATGGAGGCAGTTAAGAGAGGAGCGCCATCGGATCTGATTTTTCAAAGTATTGCAGGTTCACAAAAGAGTAATGAAGCATTTGGTATTACAGGTGATATGATTGAAGAAGCGCGACAGCTTATGTTAAGTGACGGCACTGCTGCCGGGCCGGACGTAATGTATTTTGAAACCGGACAGGGTGCTGAACTATCCTCTGAAGGACATAATGATGCAGATCAGCTGACAATGGAAGCCAGGTGTTACGGTTTTGCAAAGAAATACCGGCCATTCCTTGTTAATACTGTTGTAGGTTTTATCGGGCCTGAATATTTATATGACAGCAAACAGGTTATTCGTGCAGGTCTGGAGGATCATTTTATGGGAAAACTGACCGGAATTCCTATGGGATGTGATTCGTGTTATACCAATCATATGAAAGCAGATCAGAACGATATTGAAAATCTTTCCATTCTTTTAGCAGCAGCAGGGTGCAATTATTTTATGGGGATACCGCACGGGGATGATATCATGCTCAATTACCAGACAACGGGATATCATGAAACAGCCACATTAAGAGAACTGTTAAACTTAAGGCCTATAAAAGAGTTTGAAGTATGGCTTGAAAAAATGGGAATTATAGAGAACGGTAAGTTAACTTCAAGAGCCGGCGATGCTTCAATTTTTGTATAAAGTGATAAAGAAATTATTATCGCAATATGCCCGACCGTTTTATAGTTGGAGAAACTGTTGGACTACCCACCCCTTAATCCCCTCCCGGGAGGGGAACCAAATGGGTGGGTAAACGAGCATCGAATATCTAGCATCGAGAATACAGTTTCATAGGAGATAAAAAATGACTGAGAATACTAGCAATATGAGCAACGAAATTCCTGATATAACAGAGATTGATATAAGAAAGCAACTACTGGTTCCAAACCCGGCCAACAGAGACGAGTATTACAGAATGAAAGAAAAAACTCCAGCAAGAATAGGTGTCTGGAGAACTGGTCCCAGGTATAAAACTACTACTATGCTCCGCTTCAGAGCAGACCATGCGGCAGCCCAGGATGCAGTTTTTTCTGATGTAGACGAAGCTTTTTTAGAAGAAATGAACCTGTTTACTGTTCAGACAAAATGCAGAAATAAGGATGAGTTTATTACCAGGCCTGATCTTGGCAAACAGTTAACTGAAGAAGCTAAAGAGATAATAAAAAAAAGATGTCTTTTAAAACCCTGTGTACAGATTTATGTATCTGATGGGTT
>CAZGAI010000330.1:0-3449 GCA_964523175.1 uncultured Victivallales bacterium
ATTATTTTCACGAACGCCTATGGCTCACCTTGCCAATAGGAACCATACGCAAAGCATATAATTTTTTTAAATAATATTTTGAGGCTTTCTCTCAACACCTCAACACCTCAACACCTCAACGGTTTATCACCTCAACACCTCAACGGTTTATCATCAATGGAAACAAACTATAAAATTACACACCTCAAGCAGCTTGAGGCTGAATCAATTCATATTATAAGAGAAGTTGCGGCAGAATTTGATAATCCTGTAATGCTGTATTCTATAGGTAAAGATTCATCTGTAATGCTTCGACTAGCACAGAAAGCTTTTTTCCCAGGGAAAATTCCTTTTCCCCTAATGCATGTCGATACAAATTGGAAATTCAAAGAAATGATTGAATTTCGTAAGAAAATGATGAACGAACTTGGTTTTGACTTAATTGTCTACAAAAACGAAGAAGGTCTTAAAGCTAATATAAATCCTTTTGAGCACGGCTCCGAAAAACATACACAGATAATGAAAACGGAAGCGTTAAAGAAAGCTCTCGATAAATATGGTTTTGATGCAGCATTTGGAGGAGCACGAAGAGATGAAGAAAAATCTCGTGCGAAAGAAAGGGTCTACAGTTTTCGTAATAAACATCACCAATGGGATCCTAAGAATCAACGCCCAGAGCTCTGGAATATATATAATAGTAAAATTAACAAGAGTGAATCAATAAGAGTTTTTCCTCTTTCTGACTGGACTGAATTAGATATTTGGCGATACATACAAATTGAAAATATCCCGATTGTACCTCTTTATTATGCAGCAATGCGTCCGGTAGTCGAACGTGATGGTGTGTTGATTATGGTTGATGACGATCGTATGCGCTTAAAAACGAACGAACAAATTATGCAGAAAAAGGTTCGTTTTCGTACTCTTGGCTGTTATCCTCTTACAGGAGCGGTTGAATCTAATGCCGAAACATTAGAGGAAATAGTACAGGAAATGCTTCTTACTACTACATCTGAGCGACAGGGACGTGTGATTGACTATGATGGTGCTGCAAGCATGGAAGAGAAGAAAAAAGACGGGTACTTTTAAGGGAAAGTGTTAGAAACGTTAAAGTCGTTGAAGATGTTTGAGTCGTTAAAACTGTTTAGACTGCCTAAATTAATACAGATGTGGTGGGAAGTATGAACTCAACCCATATTAAACGTTTTGAAAATTTGGATTGTTGGAATAGGAGTAGAGAGTTAACTAATTTGATATATGATTTAACACTTAACAATACATTTAGTTCTGATAGAAGTTTCGTTGACCAAATTAGAAGAGCTTCTATTTCTGTTATGAATAATATAGCAGAGGGGTTTGATAGAAGTTCAAATAGAGATTTCATTAAGTTTATGTTTATTGCCAAAGCTTCAGCAAGTGAAGTTCGTAGTATGTTATATATAGCTTTAGATCGGAATTATATTACAAATGATGAATTTGATAAGGCATTTAGTTTTTCTGTTTCATGTTCACAACTTTCCTGGGGATTAATAAAAAATTTAAAGACGCGTATTGGCTGGAAAGCTAGTATTCTATTTTTCTCATTGTTAACTGCAACTCTATTGGTTATGAAATATTTTTAATTCCAACGTCTTTAACGTCTTTAACGTCTTTAACGTCTTTAACGTCTTTAACGTCTTTAACGACTCCAACAATTTAAAGAAACTTTGTGCCTCCGTGCCTCCATGCCTTTGTGTGAGATAAAAATGAACGAAAATTATATTGTAAGGGAAGCATCTTTAATCAAAGATGACCTCACTGCTTATCTGAAACGTCACGAAGAAAAAGATATGCTTCGGTTTCTCACTGCCGGTAGTGTTGATGACGGTAAATCGACATTGATTGGTCGACTTCTTTATGATTCGAAAATGATATATGAAGATCAACTGGCTGCGGTACAAAAAGACTCTAGAGTCTTTGGAACGACTGATGATGATTTTGATCCTGCTCTTCTCACTGATGGGCTGAAAGCTGAACGGGAGCAGGGAATTACTATTGACGTTGCATATCGTTATTTTTCAACAGGCAAGCGTAGTTTTATAATTTGTGATTCGCCGGGACATGAACAATATACTAGAAATATGGCGACGGGTGCTTCTCATTGTAACCTGGCAATAGTTCTTGTTGACGCGCGAAACGGCGTTATGCCTCAGACCAAACGCCATAGTTTTATTGCTACTCTTTTAGGAATAAAGCACTTAGTTGTTGCCGTTAATAAAATGGATGCAGTTGATTATAAAGAAGATATTTTTCATAAAATTAGAGATGATTACGAGAGTTTTGCGGCAAAACTTGATATAAATGATATTCACTTTATTCCAATTTCCGCACTAAAAGGGGATAATGTTGTAAATAGAAGCGAAAAGATGAAATGGTATCAGGCTTCTCCACTTTTATCGTATTTAGAAGATGTCCAGATATCAAGTGATAGGAATCTTATTGATTTTCGTTTTCCTGTTCAATATGTAAGCAGACCTAATTTGAATTTTCGCGGTTTTGCGGGAACTATAGCCTCCGGAACAATACGCAAAGGTGATGAAATTGAGGTTTTACCTTCAGGACAGAAAACTAAAATTAAATCTATTATTACCTATGATGGTGAATTGGAAGAGGCTTTTGCGCCGATGGCTATAACTTTGACTACTACTGATGAAATAGACATTTCCCGAGGAAGTATGCTATCACGTCCTAATAATGTTCCTATTGTTGGTAGTGATTTTGAAGCTTCATTGGTATGGATGCATGAACATGAATTAAAATGTGGAAATAGTCTTCTCTTAAAAACATCAACTCAGCTGGTACCGATTACAATATCCAACTTAAGATATAAATTTGATGTTAATACTCTTCATCGTCACAATACGGATTCGTTTAAACTAAACGATATTGGGCGTGTGGCAATAAAGGCACACCGTTCTGTTTGTTTCGATTATTACGTGAAAAACCGTCAAACTGGTTCATTTGTTTTAATTGACTCATTAACTAATACGACTGTTGCTGCTGGTATGATTATTGAGCAGTCACCTGAAACACATCATGATAGAACTGTTGGAGAGGATCCAGTTAGTAAAAATATTTCTATTGAGGAAACAGAAGTAACTAAAGAAATACGGCAGAAGATATTGGGACATAAACCGGCCACAATATGGTTAACCGGACTTAGTGGTTCAGGTAAGTCTACTATTGCTAAAGCACTGGAATATAAACTAGCCAGTATGGGAATTGCTACATTTATTCTTGATGGAGATAATATTCGACATGGATTAAATAAAGACCTAGGTTTTTCTGCTGCTGATCGTACTGAGAATATTAGAAGAGTTTCACATGTAGCAAAACTAATAAATGATGTAGGATTGATTGTTATTACTGCTTTTATTTCTCCGTTTTTGGAAGACAGAGTCCATGCTCGTAATTTAATTGGAAATGATAGG
>CAZGAI010000330.1:3459-4711 GCA_964523175.1 uncultured Victivallales bacterium
ATGCAGTGATTGCAGCAATTCTCATATTGTTGCTATTAATGCTGATATTAAGACATGCAGAACTCGTGATCTAAAAGGACTTTATAAGAAAGTTGATGAAGGTAAGATAACTAATTTTACTGGTGTCGATTCTCCTTATGAAGCTCCTGTTGCGGCAGATATAACATTAGATACAGCGAAACTCAGTGTTGAATCTGCAGTAGATTTGATTATTCGTGACTTGGAAATAAAAGATATAATCACTTAATGAATCGAATATAGTTTAATAAAGAAAAAGTAAGAGTTTTAAACACAACTAGCCGTCATACTTGACTATGCCTTAGCACAACGAATTAAACAAAAAAAGATTAAATCATTTTGCTGATTTCTGTGAAATCATCAAAAACTTAGTTCAATTAGTTCCACTTGTCCTGTGAATCAATGTTTCAACGGGATTAGTTGTTAAGAAAGAGCCGGAAGACTTTTTACAACGAATTAAACGAATTAAACGAATTAAACGAATTAAACGAAAAGAATAACCTCTTTCTGTTGATTTCGTTAGAAATCATCAGAACTTAACTTAGTTCCATTAGTTGTTAAAAAAAGAGTTGAATTAAATGAACAAACCTGTTTGCTTTATAATTTTTTGCAGAAAATAAAGCAAACATCTTTAATAATCAGTGTTGATTAGTGTAGATAAGTGGTGAAAATTAATTAGTAAAATTCGATTAATTCGTGGTTAAAAATGATAGGAAAAATAAAAATGATAGGAAAAATAAAAATGATAGGAAAAATAAATATGATAGGAAAAATTAAAAAGTTTGTAACAGCATTAACAGTTCTAACTGTTTCACTATTAATCTTCACATCCTGTGATGAATCTTCCCCTAAAAAAGATTCCTCCTCTAATTCTGAAATTCTAAATTCTAAATCCAAAATTCTAAATTTAGTGCCTAATCCTTCTTTCGAAGAAGGCAAAGTTTTTAACTCCGGCCTTTACGAAAAAGGAAAATCTCCATTAGGTAAACCGACAGGCTGGACTACTCATAATCAGCTATTAAACGATTCAACCGGCTGGTCTGCAACAGAAGCCCACACAGGTAAACGCTCTTTAGAAATAAAAAATATTGGCGGAACAAATTCTTACTGGAAGGGCGAGCCCATTATTTTTAAAAAACCAGTGACTATATTTGAGGCAAGTATATGGACAAAGACTAAAAATATTGACCACAAAACAGTAAAAGGGAAGTTACAATTAGGACTCGATGTATAC
>CAZGAI010000331.1:0-4708 GCA_964523175.1 uncultured Victivallales bacterium
AAAAATTAAATGATACTGGTACTGTTTTTCATTCATTAAGATATTTTGGAGGATTACTAATTTTTGTTGCCCTTATGCATGGAAAGCTCTCTATAACAGGAACTGGAGAAATAAGTTATATTGAATACTGCTATCTACTCATTTATATTTGCATTTTTCTAGCTATGTATTATGCCATTAGCCTTAAACAGTATGATAATGTTTTCATAGCTTTTATTAAAAAATATAATGTAATAGAACTTATATACTGGCCTCTGCTTCTTTTTGCATTTCTTCTGCTGACATTGTTTATTTTCTGGTAACTAACTCAATTTTCATTGATGTAAAGATATATGACATTTAAATAACCTTTCAAATAAAAATAAAGAAGTATTGCTATTGCTTTTTTTAATTACATGTAATATAAATAGTTACAATGATATAAAAATTATTTTGAAATGATTTAATAAAATGAAAAAAAATACATCTGCTGAAAACTGCTGGGAATACATGGACTGCCCAGACGACAAAAAGTCAGAATGTCCTGCTTATTTAACTGAGACAGGCTTTGAGTGTTGGAAAACAGCAGGCGATGAATCTGATTTTGATTCTAAAAAGTGTGATAAAATAGAGGTAGGTAAGCACTGTACAGATTGTCCTTGGTATAAGAAAAAAGCTATTAATATTCTAGTCGTTGATGACGAAAAAATGAATTTGCTGGTTACTAAGAGAATGCTTTCACAAAATGGATATGAAATAATAACCACCTGTACTTCAGGAGAAGAAGCGGTGGAACTTATCAAAAATAATGATTTTAATTTAGCACTGCTTGATATCCAGATGCATGGTATTGACGGATACGAAACCTGTAGGAGATTAAAAGAAGTTAAACCCGGTCTATATGCTATAATGCTCACAGGTACTGTCAATAACGAATCAATAAAAAAATCATACAAAGCCGGCGCAATGGACTTTGTAAGAAAACAATTTGATAATATGGAACTAATTGTCAGAGTAGAAAATGCAATAAAAATAATGAGCACAGAAAAGGCTCTTCAACATTCTCATAAAACTATCTTTGAAAAAAATGCAATCCTTGAGAAATTACTGATTACAGATAATCTGACTCAGGTATTTAATAGAAAATACATATTGGAAAATCTTTCTACACACATGTATAGCAGTAAGCGTTATAAACATCCAATCTCTTTAATGATGTTAGATATAGACCGCTTTAAATTAATAAATGATAATTACGGGCATTTAGCAGGTGATGAAGCAATTATACTGTTAGCTAGTATTTTATCATCTAATATAAGAAAAACAGATTTAGTAGGTAGATATGGAGGCGATGAGTTTATCCTAGTACTACCAAATACTAATATTTCCGGTGCAATTAAGAAAGCAGAACAATTAAGAAAGAACGTTGAATCAAATATCTTCAAAATGGCACCGAAAGTTAATGTCACAATTAGTATAGGAGTTTGTGAACTAAGTAACGAAACAGATCCGGATAGTTTAATAAATAAAGCTGATGAACTTTTATATCAGGCAAAAGAAAACGGAAGAAACCGTATAGAGTACAAGGCCTGATAATATTAATTATTATAACATACTTACACCTGAAACTAGAATTATTTCAGATGTTAGATGTTAAATTTCAGATTTAATTTTTTCAATCGTAGTCATGATCGTTGTCGTTGTCGATAACGATAACGATTTTTGTTTTTCCCGATTGTCTATTGTTTACAGTCTATGGTCTTAACTCTAAACTATTTGTCTAAATACTCTTTCAGTATTTCTAAAAGCCCATTAATCCCATTTTTAAACTTTATAAATTTCTCTTCTAAATTGCTTAAATCTCCCTCTGCAGCAGAAAGCTCTATATCTTTTGCCAATAGAGATAGATCCTGGGCACCTATATTTATAAGAAGGCCTTTAATTGAGTGTGAAGCAGCTTCCATGCTTTGATTATCTTTAGTAGAAACAGACATTTCAAGTTCTTCCAGCCTTACATTAAAATCGTCAAAAAAAGCTGAAATCATCTCTTTTGCAAACTCCTTATCTCCACCAAAACAATTTTCAAAAACTTCTATATCAAATATCGCATTGTTTTCTTCAGACATAGCAAATCCTCTCTCAGGAAACTAATTTTTTTAACCACGGAAAACACCGAAAGACACGGAAAAAATTTTATTTATAATTTAATCTTTGAAAGCTTCTTCCTACACACTTTAAGAAGAAAATCTGCGGTATAATCTTCGCTAAATTTTAAATGGTCTTCGGGAGAAAGACTTTTAAGAATTTTAATAGCATTATTATAATCTTTGACTGATTTATCAAACGCTTTTTGTTTTGCGTGCAGCTCCGCTAAATTAAAATGAGCCATTGCAGATCCTGGATCATTATAAAGCACACTTCTTAAATATTTTTCTGCGTCTCCGTATTCATTTAGGTTTAATGAAAGCATTCCTAAAAGATAGTATGTCTCAATATGCAGATTGTTCACCTTGATTAAACCTTTTAGAATTTCAATGGCCTCTCTGCATTTTCCATTATTTGCTAATTTTACTGCATTCTCAAACTTCCTGGAAAAAATGGTTTCAGCTTTTTCAGTTTTAACAAAGCTTCTATCATCACTTTTATGTTTGACAATTTGCTTTACTTTTTCAGTTGTCCGTTCTTTTCTTATTCTCTTCAATACTTCATCAACTGATTTTTTGGCTCTTCTATTATGAGTAATATTTAACTTTGGCTTTCTCTTATTCGGTCCAGTATCAAGGCCTTTTTCATAAACAAAGGCATTCTTGTATTCAACGGCTTTAAATTTATCAGATATATTATAGAGAGTTTCGGAGTGACCTAGGAACATTATACCATCATTTTTCAGTAATTTATGAAATAAGTCAATTAATTTTTTAATATAAGATAATTCAAAATATATTGTCACATTTCTGCAGAATAAAATATCAAGGTCGAGCATCTGAGGAAATATATTTTCATACTCCGCCAAATTATGACGTTCAAATGTTACCATATTTTTTATTTTTTTGCTCAGATGATAACTTCCCCTTGACTGTTTAAAGTACTTTTCGAGGTATTCTTCGGGAACTTTTTTGATGCTTTTTTTAGAATATATACCTTTCCTTGCTCTTGATATTGATATTCTGTTAATATCTGTAGCAAGTATTGATACATCCCAGTTCTCATAATCCGGCAGAAGTTCATTAATAATTATAGCAATTGTATATGGTTCATCTCCTTCGGAACACCCGGCAGACCATATCCTGATTGTCAAATCATTATCAAGCCGTTTCCGCTGAATTAACCCAGGAAGTATCTTTTCTGTGAGTGCATTTATCTGAGGACTGTTTCTGTAGAAATAAGTTTCTCCGACAGTGGTCTGATCGATTAAGCCATTCTTTTCTTCCTGGCTATCGGGCGAGCCCATCAAGTAGTTATAATATTCATACGGGGATTTGATTCTGAGTTTATCCATTCTTTCAAAAAGGACACACTTAAAAGACTCATAAATATGATCGTCCAGGCTCAATGCATACTCTTTTAAAAAAAGTTCTTTAAACAGCCCGGTAAGATCATCAGGAATTGTTCGTTTATTTTTGTTTAACATGCTTTATTGTTGACAGCTCTGCTTTTTCATCCTGTGACAATATATAGTCAATATTCAGAACTGTAATTATGTTGTCATCTATATTAATAATTCCGAGGATATGGTTCTCCTTGCTTTTGGAAGATATGATATCAGGCATAGTTTCAAACTGCTTGTCGTTAATAGAAACAACTCCCTCCACACTTTCCACAATCAGGCCTATAATAAAATCTTTTATTCTACAGATTATTATCCTAAAATTTTCTTTTTTTTCTATGTCCGAGTTAAAAGCAAATTTCTTACGTAAATCAACAACAGCAATAATATGTTTTCGTAAATTTATAACCCCTTCTATAAAATCAGGTGTATTGGGGAGCGGATGGATTTCAACCGGAGCAAGAACCTCACGAACATAAGATATATCAATTCCCATACTCTCACCATACAATGAGAACAATACAATTTTTTTGTCTTCTGTATTTTCAGGTGAAACTTTTGTTTCCATAAAAAATCCTTACTCTCATTAAATCCGGTTATTCGTTATTCGTTGTTCCGACCTCAGACCTTCCTCCTTCGCTCTCCGGGCTTCGGCGGACAGGCAGACCTCAGACCTAAAACTCTAGACTAACTCAATAATCTTTTCAGCTATTTTATCAAGCGGCAGCACATAATCTGCTGCATTAAGATCAATAGCTGCTTTAGGCATACCAAATATTACACAGCTTTTTTCGTCTTGTGCAATTGTTTTACCTTTATTATCATGAATCATTTTTATTCCTTCAGCACCGTCTTTACCCATTCCTGTCAGGATTAAACCAACTGCATTTGTCCTATATACGTTGGCTGCAGAATTAAGGAGAATATCCCCAGATGGACAATGGCCATTTAAGCTCGGTTCTTCAGTAATAGTAAATCTTCTCCTTGAACTTATTCTTGTCTGGAAATCAGTCGGAGCTAAATATACGGTTCCCGGCCTAATTATTTCTGAGTCTTCAGCAATTTTAACTTTAAGAACGCATTTACTGTCAAGCCAATTTGCAAAATCTGCATCAAAACCGGATGTTAAATGCTGTACCATCACAATTGCGCATGGTAGGTTTGCCGGTAAGGACTGAAGTA
>CAZGAI010000332.1:0-4700 GCA_964523175.1 uncultured Victivallales bacterium
GCTTTTCTCCACCCAAAAACTGTTGGGCTAAAACATTTTTATACCGCTGAAGCTGCCCGAAAAAGCCTGTTCCATTCAAAGCTTTTTTCATTTCATAAGCTGTTCTTGGACGGAATTCGTCGTTATCGTTTTCCACTATAAAAGGAACACATTCAAGATTACCTGAACGTATTACACCCCAGCGTTTTAAATTTTCATCAGGAGAGTTAACTGACATTCCAATTGCAACAGTCCAGGGATTTCCATTATGTCCTATTATTTCCAAAGCCGCATATGTAATAGCACCACTTGGATTCAAATGTCCTATATCAATATTATATCTGGTAATAATCCCCTGTGCTCTGCGCCCTCCGGCTTTATTTCCAGTAACTCTTGCAGCTGAATTAAATTCCATTGATTCGCCGGCAGTTAAAACATATTGCACTGCATCAATAAGAGTAGTTTTTCCTGAAGCGTTATCTCCAAGTACGAATAAGTGCCCTCTATCAGCAATCTCAATAGTTTCATTTACAAAATTATGAAAATTTATCAACCTTACTCTTTTTATATAGTAATTGCTTTTATTATCAATTTTCATAATTTATACTCTCCACACGCGTAGTCTCATTTTTAGATGAAGTGTCCTCCTTTAAAATTTCACCACTATCAATTACAGTTTCCGCAGCAACATCTTCACTAGGTGGCTGTTCTACAATTTCCCTGCTAAGACTACCTGTATTATAATGATAAAGGGCAGGTAGTCCTTCATAAATAAAATCGTTTTTATAGCGGTTTAATCCACTTAAATTTTGTTCAGGTCTAATTTCTTTAAGAAATCTGTACTGGAGAAGTTTAGGCATCAGGGAACGCAATATTTTGGATCGTAAATTTTCTTCACTATACAATTCCTTTTTTTCTTCAAACAATTCAGCAAAACGTTTAAAGCAATACTGCAGCAGATCGCCAAACCTGAATTTTAAATTATATTTATCATCCGCTGTTATAGAATTATCTTCAAGCTGATGCTCAAAAAATTCCAGCAAACACATAAAAGCAATGGCTTCATCTCTACCTGAAACTCTAAACTGAGATCTTTGTTCAGGCTTTAAAGCTTCGTTATACCATTTATTTTTGTAAACTCTTGCACACTTAGAATCTATTATAAACTCCCAATCATAATATTTATGAAAAAACTCACTGAATTCATTTCTACGCCCGAACATGAAATAATAAAGGTCTTCATCATCTTCTTTATAAAAATAAGAACATTCAACAAGAACATTCAGCACTGCGATAACTTTATCTCTGTGTCGTTCCATTAATTTGTCTATACCATTTTCCATAGAATTCTTTTTCCCATTTTTTAAGTAGTCGGGTCACTTATATATAATTATAGTTTACTTTTTAGAATCATATCGTTAAATTGAAGCTGTGCTTTTTTTACTTCAACCTCAACTATTTCTTTCTGCGGTTTAATTTCTAAATCAATTTTGTTCAGTTTTTTTCCCTTATTTAAAATACCGCTTTGTGCAAGTTCAATAATTTTTGAAAAATCTTCGAAAGTATTAAAATCCCAGCTGGAAATTAAACCTTCTTTTTCGGAAAATTTAGAATCAATCCATTGTTTTAATTTTTCAAGTTTAAACTGTTCAAGGCTCTGAATCGGTGTACTTTCACCCTTTTTTCTGATTTTAGAAAAATATTTTGGTTCTTTGATTTTTTTATCGCTTATAAGTCGGGGTATAGGTGGATCGGCTTTTTCGAAACCTTCTTTCCAGTAATTTGTATCGGTAGACATTTGGGCAGAAGCCAAAAGCTCAGAAAAGAAACCGTTCAAAGTCGATTCCTCTTTTAATAAAGATATTTCTTTCATTCTTGCTTTAATATCCTGTAACCTTGTGTTCTTTCTTTCTAACTCGCGAAGATACGCACTAAGCTTGTCCCAGACTTTCATCGCAGTACTATTTATTCTTGCACAGAGCAAATCCAACTTACCTGAAGCTTTATAAAAATTAAACATTGAGTTAAATATTTTGGCAGGAGATTGTTTCAATACTTTCTTATTAGACATAAATGGAAGTTTTGTATAATAATCTAATGCAAGCTCTGAGCACAAGTTTAATCGTTCAGAAACACTTTTATCTCCAATAACTTTTCTGATTTGTTCAACAATTTCACGTCGCAGTTTATCTACCTGTTTCAGATAAGAAGATGTATAAAATTCAAGTTCAACAATCGCATTCTTTGCATCTTCAAGTTTGTAGCCGGAAAGTAGAAAACCAAAAAGTCTCGCATTTAATTCACCAAGTTGCATGCTGATTTTAAATGTAAGTTCATCAAGGATATTAACATTATAAATTATAGATGCTGCATCCTGCTGTTTACTTTGTTCATCAGAATAGGCATCCTTTTCTATCCTGTGAAGTCCTCTAACAGTTTCCTTTAAGCGTCCTGTCAGATCAATTAAAAAATTACGTGTATCAACAGCATTATCTTCAATGTCATTATGAAGGCAACCTTCCAGCCAAATTAAAAACGAGACAGTTTCATCTTTCAAACTATATCTAAATTTCTGTTTTCTAACATCTTTATAACCACGTAATCTTTCTTTTTCGATTCTTCGATCAATAAGTTTCCAGTCAATTAACTGCTGCATATCATGATTATAAACATCAACTGCATACACATACTCTGGTTCAGATACGTTTTCCTGCGCGGTCTTTACAGACAAATATATTTCATCATTCAGAGGCTCTAATTCATGTTCTCTTCTAAAACATAACATCCTAAATAATAGCTGAATATAATAGATACTTCTTTCAGAGCAGAACATTGAACCGATATTTTTATTCCTATTTTTTACAAGCAGAGAGGCTGTACCCTCATTGAAAGCTTCTAAACATTCTTGTGAAAATAGTTTTAATACGTCGTCAATCATACTATAAACTTTTTAATAATTAATAAAATTCCAGTTATTTATATTTAATTGTTAAAGATAAAACAATATTATTTCATCAATAAAGCGCATAAGATATACTGCAAGCACAAATTAGTCAATAATAATAGACAAAAAAAAGCGCCTCCAGAGAGACGCTTTTTAGTTTATTTAATTATGTAATATATTACTTATCATTCTTAATTGCAGCATGTGCGGCAGCCAATCTTGCGATTGGTACACGATATGGACTACAAGATACATAATCCAAACCAACTTTATGGCAGAATTCAATTGATTTAGGCTCACCACCGTGTTCGCCACAGATACCAAGGTGAATGTCCGGACGTGTTGCTCTGCCGAGCTTAACAGCATTCTCTACAAGACGGCCAATACCACCCTGGTCAAGAACTTGGAACGGATCATATTCGTAAATACCTTTAGCAACATAGTCACCTAAGAATTTACCAGCATCATCACGTGAGAAACCACAACCCATTTGTGTAAGGTCATTAGTACCGAATGAGAAGAATTCAGCTTCTTCTGCAATTTCGTCAGCTGTCATTGCTGCACGTGGAACTTCTATCATTGTTCCAATCTTAACATCAAGCTTAATACCTTTTTCTGCTTCAACTTTAGCAATAGTATCAAGAATAATAGCTTTCTGAGAAGCAAGTTCTTTTACGTTTCCTACTAGTGGAACCATAATTTCAGGTTTTGAACCAGCAACTTCAGCAGCAGCTTCACATACAGCTCTTGCCTGCATTTCAGTAACTTCTGGATATGTAATACCAAGACGGCATCCACGATGTCCAAGCATAGGGTTGAATTCATGTAGAGTTTCTACAATCTTTTCAATCTTTTCAATTGAAACGCCCATTGTATCAGCCATTTCCTTCTGACCAGCAGCATCCTGTGGTAAGAATTCATGTAATGGAGGATCAAGTAGACGAACTGTAGCAGGTCTACCTTCAAGAACTTTAAAGATACCTAAGAAGTCATCTCTCTGTAATGGAAGAAGTTCACCTAATGCCTGAGTGTACTGTTTTACACATTCTGCATCTGAGTCTAGGTCATATACTGAGTCAACACCAGCTTCTTCTTTAAGTTTTTTTACATCTTCAGCAACAAGAATAAGACGTCTAAAAGAAACAATCTTTTCAGGTTCGAAGAACATATGTTCTGTACGACAGAGACCAATACCTTCTGCACCAAACTTAACTGCAACTTCAGTATCATGTGGTGTATCTGCATTAGTTCTGATACCAAGTGTACGATATTTGTCAGCAAGAAGCATAATTTCGCCGAAAGGACCTGTTAGTGCAGGATCTACAGTTTCAATTTTACCTTTATAGACAACACCAGTTGAACCATTAAGAGAAATCCAGTCACCCTCTTTAATAACATTGCCGTCAACAGTAAATTCTTTTTTAGCATAGTCCATGACTACTTCGCCACAACCAGCTACACAACATCTACCCATTCCACGAGCAACAACGGCTGCATGGGATGTCATACCACCACGTGAAGTAAGGATACCGCTTGCAACATGCATACCAGTAATATCTTCAGGGCTTGTTTCTGTACGACATAGGATAACAGTTTTACCTGCTTCTGTCCATTTTTCAGCATCATCAGCATTAAATACAACTTGTCCAGTTGCAGCACCAGGAGAAGCTGGAAGACCAACAACCATTGATTCAGCGGCTGCTTCAGAAGATGTAACAAAAACAGGATGTAATAACTGGTCTAATGCTGCAGGCTCTACACGAAGTACAGCTTCTTT
>CAZGAI010000333.1:0-4672 GCA_964523175.1 uncultured Victivallales bacterium
AAATGCGAAGGTTTTAAATGACCAAACTATTTCCTCCTATGTCAGGAGTTCTGAATATAACTAAATATTTTATTGATTTTTTAAATTGAAATATTGATTTTTTTAGTGAATGCATAAAGTGTTAAATAAATTTTATTGTCTTTTAAAGTTATATTTTCGTCGGTAAAGATCTTAACTTTTAGCTTGCGATTTTAGCTTTAAATGCGGCAAAGCGAAGCGATAATACTCTACCGTTTACGGTATAGAACATTTACTCTTATCTTTTACATTTATTAACAACAAAATATTAATAGAAAATAATATTTGAAAACGAATTTTTAAAACAGCATCACATCAATCTTTTCCTGCGAGCATGGCGTTGCGGTAGGAAATGATTCCTCTTGCTATTGATAGGGCTATTTCATTTTGATATCTGCTAGAGCCTAATAGACGTTCTTCAGCAGGGTTTGAAATAAACCCGGTTTCAACAAGCACACTTGGAACTGAAGAGTATTTTAGTACAGCGAACCGGGAGTGTTTCAAGCCCCGGTCGGTTATTTTGTATTTTTTAGAGTTGATAATATTCTTCTGTATTTCATGTCCCAGGCGCGCGTTATTTTTATCGTGAATATTCCCGTACTGTTTTTTTGATACGGGGCTTCCACCGTTTGTTGAAGATGTTCCAATGGGAGTGTAAATAAAAGTTTCTACACCTTTAACCCTAGATAAATTCCCACCCACTGAATTACAATGAATAGAAATAAAGATATCTCCGTCGTATTTTACAGATACAGCAGGGCGTGATTTTAAGGGAATAAAAGAGTATTTGTCTCTGGTAAGTACAACCTTAAATCCGTTGGATTTAAGAATACTTTTCAGTTTAAGGGCTATTGAGTAGACTATGTCTTTTTCTTTGTAATACTTTCCCGCAGCGCCGTTGTCTTTTCCGCCGTGTCCGGGATCAATAATCACAGTAGTAAGTTTATGCCGTTTTAATGTTTCTTTGCGAACTATAGGGTCCAGTAACAATAAAAAATCTTTTTCGCAGATAGCTGGATTGCCTTTGTTGTATATAGCCGGCATAGACAAAAGTATTTTATGCCCGTTTATATACATCTCTTTCGACTTATAGTGGAATTTAATGTTGGTATAGCGGCTTGACAGTTTACAATACATTTTATTAGTACGCAACTTCATCCCATAATATTTTGCTACATCAGACAAGTATACATATTTATTGTTTTTATACCATGTGAATCTGATTTTAAACGCAAATGCATCTGTAAAAAGACAGCATAATATCAAGAGCAAAAGAAAGCTTTTTAGTATATGTGATTTTTTATATTTCATGATATTATTTCTATTTCAGATGTAATATTTTAGATTTTAACACATCTTACACCTGAAACATTTAGCTGTGTAATGAACTGGTATTTCAATCTGAAATTATAAATCTAAAATTTTAAATATTAAGAGTTTATTTCCAGCCAGTGTTCAATATCAATTGCAGCCCTGCAACCCATTCCAGCAGCTGTTACTGCCTGTTTATAGGTGCTGTCTGCGCAGTCTCCGGCGGCAAAAACTCCATCTATATTTGTTAGTGAACTTTTATCTTTGATTTCAATATAACCCTGAGCATCTTTTTCAATTCCAGTAAAAAACTGTGTACTTGGGATATGGCCTAATGCTGCAAAATAAGCTTTGCACTCAATGGTTTTTTCTTTATTGGTCTTTACATTTTTGATTGTAACAGCTTCAACTTCTTCGTCCCCTAAGATATCGGTAACAACGCTGTCCCATACTATTTCTATTTTTGGGTTTTGTTTTGCACGGTCACCCATAATCTTTGATGCTCTCAGCTTATCGCGTCTATGAATAACGTAAACTCTGGATGCAAACTTTGTTAGAAATATAGCTTCTTCCATGGCGGTATCCCCCCCTCCGACAACAACTATCGGGACATCTCGGAAAAAAGCACCGTCACAGGTTGCGCATGCACTTACACCTTTAGTCAATAACCTTTGTTCAGCATCCAATCCCAGCCAGCGTGGAGTTGCACCTGTAGCTATGATAACTGTTTTTGAAACTAACTCATCATCGCTTTCCAATATAATAGTATACGGACTTCCGTTTTTGAAAGAAACAGATTTAACTGAATCATATAAAAGTTTGGTTCCGAATTTTTCAGCCTGATTCTGCATTTTCATCATTAACTCAAAGCCGTTAACAGGTTCTGGAAAACCAGGGAAATTTTCAATATCAGTAGTCTGTGTTAGTTGTCCTCCCGGAAGGTTGCCAGAAATAACAATTGGAGCAAGATTTGCACGTGCACAGTATATTGCTGCGGTAAGGCCTGCCGGGCCACTTCCAATAATAATAACATTTTCCATAATCAAGGTGAACCTTGTTTTTATATTTGTATTTAAATAACGAGTATGGATTTACAATTTATCAATGGGTTATAAAGCAAATTTCTATTTCTTTAGGCTTCAGACAAATTAGTAACTTCAATCAGATGATATCCAAATTGTGTTTTTATCGGACCGTAAACTTTTCCGACTTCAGCACTAAAAACAACTTTATCGAATGCCTTAACCATTTGTCCGGGAGTAAACTCACCCAAATCACCGCCCTCAGTTCCGGAAGGGCATTCTGACATCTCTTGTGCTACTACTGCAAAATCTTTACCGTTTTCGATCTCTTCTTTTAATTCTTGACATATTTCTTTTGAATTAACCAGTATATGGCGCGCGGTTGCTTTTTTCATGAAAAACCTTTTTCGTTATTTGATAGTATATGAACTTAATTTTTAAGTTGCCGGTAAAGAATAAATTCTTTACGAGTAATGATTAAAAAATAAAAACATAAAATTTACTTTAAAACCTAAAAGCAAAATTACAAAAATTGGGATTTAACTTTTTGATATTTTAACAGAATAATCTCTGGTTTTTTCCATATTTTGTTTAGGAAATAATTGCACCTGCTGATAAAGTGAAATAATTAAAGTAAATTCCTATACTTAAAATTTACATATTACATTTGCGGCACAGGATGAAAAAAGAGTACCCGCAAGTTATATTAATTTAATAGCACAGGAATGTTTTTATGAATACAAACAGATTTTCAATTAGTATTACATATGGTTTAAAGAATTGGGAGTTAGTATTTGATCTTCTCCTCGATGAATATTTTGAAGGTATAGAGTTGCCCGCATATTATTTAAATAATCCCAATCTTCCGGCTCTACTTGAAAAATCCGGCATGGAAGTTACACATGTTGTTGATTTAGTTCAGTCTTCTATCTCAAGAAGTATTATTGAGCAAAGCGACAAAGTAAAGAATGATATTTTTGAATATATTAACTCAATTGCTTCCAGGAAATATGATTTTTCATTCAATAGTTTTATGCTGGATGTGGGGTTTTTGGCGACAAGCAGTAAAGAGGATACTACTGCAAGGCTTAAGTTTCTAAAGCAGTTCATATACACTCTTTATTCAAATAATATCACAATGACCTTACCTTTTAGGATCCCTGATACTGCTTCTATTAGTAGACAGGGGAAGTTTATTCAGGAAATAATCAGCGGGATGATGTATAAAGGATATAGGGCATGCCTTAATTTATATCCACATGAAATTAAAAAAAAGATCAACCCTGAAAGTATTTTTCAATGGTATGATTTTGATTTAAGGACTGTCAGAATAATATACGAGCCTGAAACGGGCAACTATTTAACAGAAAAACTTTTAAAATATTGGTTGAAACCGCTTCTTGAAATAGATTTTAAAGGCGATGTTATCTTTTGTCCTAAAACCAACAGTTTTTCTCTCCTGGAAAATGAAATTAAAAATTTGGCAGGTTTCATTGATAAAATGAACTACTAATATTATTATAAATTAGTTATTTCAATATAATTAATAGTAAGGGTTTACCTCTAACATGAAAGAACGGCTCAGGTTTAAAATAAAGAATGATATTGAAGAATTAAAAAAACTTAACCTAAGTGCCAGGACTTTTCTGGGTACCATTGATATTTCTTCCAAAACCATATATAAAGTTAATCTGATACTCGAAGAAATGATAACAAATATCATTAAATACGGTTTTGATGATAATAAGAAACACCATATTGAAGTTGACATCAATATAACAGATGAATTTATCCGTATCAGAATTATTGACGATGGCATTGAATTTAATTCTTCTATTACTTCTAATCCAGACACAGATCTCCCACTGGAAAAAATGAGAATTGGAGGTCTGGGTATTTTTCTAGTTAAAAATTTCTCTAATAATAATATTAAATATAGAAGACATAAAAAGAAGAATGTTCTTCGTATTAAAATTGCTACTCTAGATGAATAATAGGACATCCTCTGAAAAGGTATTGCTGCAAATATTAACCCTTTTGATCATGGATTTGAAAAGCATACTCAAATAATGAAGACAGAGGCTTTAAAAAAAGCTCTCGATAAATACGGTTTTAATGCAGCATTCGGTGGTGGGCGAAGAGACGAAGAGAAATCCTGTGCTAAAGAGAGAATCTACAGCTTTCGCAACCAGTATTATCAGTGGGATCCAAAAAATCAAAGACCGGAACTGAATATATAAAGCATGCGCTTGTAGAATCAGTACGCACCGATAAAGGTCCACGACAACGGACAATAATGCAGTTGGGACACCTGAAACTTG
>CAZGAI010000334.1:0-4669 GCA_964523175.1 uncultured Victivallales bacterium
TGATGGAAAATATTAAAACTGTTATTTTCCAATTTTACTTAGTTTTACTCCGGACATTAAATTTTCTTCTATCTTTTCAAGTGAAATATTCTTAGTTTCAGGAGTAAAGAATATATAAATTACCAATAAAGCTAAGTTGATTATCCCAAGCATAACAAAAGTCATTTGAGCGCCAAGTGCGTTAAGTACTGTAAGAAAGAAAAGTCCAATAATAAAATTAGTTACCCAGTTTGCTGTTACAGCAGAAGACATTCCAATGGCTCTACCTTTTAACGGAAAAATTTCAGCGCACAATGCCCAGACAACAGGACCTGCACTGATTGCAAATGCAGCCATAAAAAGTATAAGACATCCAACTGCGAGTAACTTTGTAAGACTTGAATTTAAACCAATATTGAACATTAGTGCGAGCACGAAAAAAGCTGCTCCCATTAAAACTCCACCCCATATCAGAAGAGGTTTTCTCCCAATTCTATCAACGAAGAATATAACTACAATACCAAAAACCAGAAAAGTAAACCCTAAAGTTACCCCTCCCCACATTTGCGCGACACCCGATTGGAAACCGAGCGATTGAAAAACTTTTGGTGCATAGTAAAACATAATATTAATACCCGTAAGCTGTTGAGCAACCTGAAGGGCAACACCCAAATATACAGATTTTCTAAAATTTTTATTTTCTCTAAAGAATTTAAATCCATCATCATTTTCTTTTGCAATAAGTTCAATTTCTTTTAATTCCTGCTCCACTTCTGCCTCACTTGATCTTAATCCCAGCAAAACTTTTCTTGCTTCATCTGTTCTATTATTCATTACAAGCCAACGAGGACTTTTAGGTAAAAACAGGATGCCTATAAACATTGGTATTGCAGGAATACCCAATGCACCAAGCATTGAACGCCATGCACCAAAATATGTAAAGTAAGTATCAACTAAAAGAGCTACCAATATTCCGGTAGTACACATAACCTGATAAAAAGAAACAAGTGCACCTCTAATATGAGCAGGGGCTATTTCTCCAAGATATAGCGGTGCATTAAACGCTGCAAATCCCAATGCAATTCCGACACAAAATCTAAAAACTATAAGCTGGATTGTTGATGTTGCCAGATAACAGCACAATGCTGAAGCAATAAATATTAATGCTGAAGCAAGTAAAATATTTTTTCTGCCAAATCTATTAGATATAAACCCACAGGCAATAGTACTTACAGTAGCACCTAAAAGTACCGAACTAACAATACATTCCTGTGTAAAAGTAGGTGCATGAAATTCTTTTGCGATAAATGGAAGAGCACCTGATATAATTCCAGTATCCATTCCAAACAGCAAACCTGCTAAAGAAGCAATAAAACAGATAAAAGCAACTTTTATATCCAGTCCCGTCCATTTTTTCTGTACGGTAACATCAATATTATCCATAATTAACCCTTAATTTTATTTATATTGTTATGTTAATATGCATTATACAGATAAAAGGTGATGGCTGCGATAAAGTAGTAGAAAATAAACCAATAAATGATGAAATTTATGCAAGTTACTGAAATCCATGCTGAATCAATGAATTGATGGAAGGTTCTATAAAATTAAAATAATTAGAGAATCATAGTTAATGAATAGTCTTGTAAAAAGGAGAAAATTCAATATAATATGTTATGGGTATGTCATTGATAAACTTGGAATTCTTTATCTATTTCTAATTATTCAGTATACAATTCATAAGTTTTATTTAGCTTAATTGTTAGGCTGCCAAGTCATCATTAATATCTGAGGGATTTTTTTAGGAATTTACGTTATGATAATCAATACTTAACTCTCTCAAAAACAGCAGAAAACTGGTAGAAATAAGCTATTATCATTTTCTTTTTTGAATGGAATAGCATTGACATTTATTACCGGTAATGTACTGAGCCTTTATCTATTAAAGATTGGTTTTTCTACACCGGTAACAGCCATAATTATTTCTTTAGGATATGCAGGGGCACTTTTCGCCTTCTCGGGGAAATGGTTTATATCAAAACTTGGTGCTTCATTGACAATAAGATACTCCTGGATTTTATGCGGTATTGCTGCAATACTTCTTTCTCTTATCCCTTTTATTTATACTCTAAGCTTTGTAGCAAATTTTGAAATACTTTTAACTGCAGCTGTTTTTTTATTTTATTCAATTTTTAAATCAATAGGGACCAGTGCTGTACCACCATTAATGGGAGAGTTTATAGGACCAGCTAGTGAGGGGAAATTTACCTCTAAATATTATCTGTTATATAGTATCTCTAAAATCATAGCGATATTGATTCTGATTTTTTTGTACTTCGGTTTTAAAACTATTCTTATATATCAGGTATTAATATTTTCGGGTGGAGTAATAAAAATTTTGTGCAGTTTTATTTTTAGAACTATGCATGAAACCTCTATACCAAGGGAATCAGCAAAAGCCATTGGAACGAGCAAACAGCTTAAAGATATATTAAAAAATAATCATTACAGGAGCTTTCTCATATTTAGGACTCTGGCTAGGACAGGTCTTATTCTAGTTATTCCTTTTTCAATTCTCGCACTAAAAATGACATATAATGTTAATGATCAAACAGCGCTGATTTACGCATGTATACAGTTATTGGGTGGTTTTTGTATTACGTATTTATATGGAGTTATTTCTGATTATTATCAATATCATTGTTTTATTTATTATCTGTCTTTTGTGGCTATATGCACCATCTTTTTTTATGTGGGAATACTGTGCTATTATCTTTTTCATCGGCGGAGCCTGTCTATTCGGCTTGGATTCAAGTTAGCTATTATTATTTAACAAATATATCTAGAGACAGTGTAGGAGTTTCTTTATGGTTTACAGTCATTGGCGGTGCAGCAGCAGGTATATCCGGTATACTTCTGGGTGGAGGATTAATAAAACTCTATTCTATACTTACTACATACGAAAAGGTATTTAAATGCTACTATACGACCATGTTCATTTTGTTGATTCCTGTGTTGTACTATGCGTGTACTCTTAAAGCTACTTCAAAAGATGTTTGGAGTATTAGAAAAGTCTTAAAGTTTTTTTTTACTCCCGGAAAAGTTTATTCATTATACAAAATACGAAATCAAAGAAAATTTTCTTCCACTAACACTGAACTTAATTTTGTTGATAAACTTAGTGGAATGAGTCCTGATTTGTCAGAAAAGTACCTCATATACTACCTAAAGTCTCCTGATTATTTTGTTAGGACAGAAGCTTTACATAGAATGGAAATTTTTAAATTAGGGAAAAAATCAAAAATTACTCTTTATAACCATATTAAAACCCGTACAGATTATAATTTACCGGTTGCTTCATGTATTTTAGCAAAAAATAATTTCACCAAAGCTCTGCCTTTATTCAGAAAACGTCTAACAGACACTGATCTGGTAATTGTATGCAGCAGTATGCTTGCACTAGCAATTATGAATGATAAACAGAGCTATAATAAAATAATTAATATATTTAATGATGCAGAAGATTATTGGAGATTGTATTATGGTGCCAGAGCTATTGCTTTTATGAAAGATACAAATGCTATTTCTTGTTTGCTGAAAAAACTAACCTATGCTCCTAAAACTATATTAAAACATTACTATGAATGCAGGAGTGATTCAAAACGAAAAAATAAATTTATTAACTATCTCATAGAAGCTTTAGAACGAGATACCCCGGAAATGGCGGAATTAAAAATATTTAAAGATTACTTTTCTACGACTGAACGCAGCATTATCCATAAGAAGCTCATGGCTGTTATTTTTATTAAACTTTTCTGTAAAAATGAACCAGGGGTTAATGACATTATTGAATAGAATATAACTATTAATAATAGTGTACAATTATTACAATAATGTATTCTATTGTTTCTTTATCAGTTTAGAGTAAAATCCCATGATCTCGGTTTGAAACAGTACTATGAATGCAAGCACCTGAATGGAAATTACTATTATGCTCCAAAGAGATAAAATAGGGTTATTAAAGTTTGCATAAATCAAAATATTTGTTTCTGTAAAAATTATAAATGCTATATAAATAATACCTGCCAGCCTGCTACCCTTTCTGACAGCAATTATAAACTTCAGGATATTAATACATAAAGCAGCATAAAGAAAATTGGAAGATATTTTATATTTTCTGCTAACAATATTTTTACTGCTTTCCTTCTGTTTTACCTGTTTGAACCAACAAGAAGATTCTTTACTAAACAATAGTAGTAAGCCTAGTACTATCAAAAAATGTTCTACAATATCATGAAGCAATGAATCTATTTGAAACTTACAAGAAATAAATTGCTGAAATCCTATGATACAGTAAATGATAAAAAAAACAACAGGTAAAAACGTGCCCAATTTATTCCCTTGGATATTAGACAAAGAAGCCAAACAGCTACTACAAAATACAAAATAGAGTAAATAGTTGTAGCAAATATATGATTTGGAATTTATTTGGTATTTTGACTTAGCATTAAGATTAAGTATTTAAAGAGAGCAATCCCTTTTCAGGGTTGACAATTTCAACCCTCCGGCTTTGCCGGAGGTATGTGAGTTTATTACCCTATGTTTTCAGCTTTAACTCCATTCACATATGATAAATATTCTATTTTGTTACCATTACTCTGCCATTTTTCAAATAAGCCGTTTTCTTTTC
>CAZGAI010000335.1:0-4651 GCA_964523175.1 uncultured Victivallales bacterium
GTTAATAGACAACTTAATTCCGAGACAAATCAGAATATAGGAACACTGATGATTTGAATATAACACAGACTTATTTGATGCTGAAACAATACGGAGAATGGGTAAGTATTATGTAATACTTCTTGAAAGTATTATTGATAATCCAGGCCAATCTATTTCGTTATTACCGATATTAACAAGAAATGAAAAACATAAAATTCTTGTTGAATGGAATAATACAAATGCACCTTATCCTAAAGATAAGACAATTCATCAGCTGTTTGAAGAGCAGGTACAGAAAACTCCTGATAACATTGCAGTTGTATATGAGAATCAGGAATTGACATATAGAGAGCTTAATGAACAATCCAATCAGTTAGCCTATACTATACGTAGAGAGTATCAGGGAAACTTTGGCGAGGAGATTAAGGGAGATACCCTAATAGGTATTTATATAGAACGTTCCATTGATATGATAGTAGGAATACTAGGCATTCTTAAATCCGGTGCAGCTTACGTTCCTTTTGATACAGTTGAACCTGATAATCGTATTAAATATAAGATTAATGACTGTGGGTGTCGTATGATAGTAACATCTTCAAAGCAGTCTGAATATTTAGAGTTTATAAAAGAAATTGATATACTTCCCTATGATATTGGTTCTAGTTTTGATAAATTATCTAAAACTCCGTGTAACAATCCAAAGCATATAAATCAATCTAATGATTTAGTATATGTTATTTATACGTCAGGATCTACCGGCCATCCCAAAGGAGTAATGACTGAGCATAAGTCATTAGTAAATTCACTTATCTATTTAAAAAATGAATTAAAGCTTTCTGATTCAGATGTTTTTATGTTAAAGACACCAATTTCATTTGATGCTTCTAAGAGAGAAATATTTTTAGCATTGCTAAATGGCATCAAGTTAGTTGTAAGTATGGATAGAGCTCATCTTGATCCGGGTAAATTGTTCAACTATTTAATAGATCATAGTATTACTGTTATAAATATCGTTCCTACTATGCTTAACAGTCTTCTGGATGAGATAAATAAAAAAGACAGGGAAGTGATTAAATCATTGTCTTTAAAAAGAATTTATTGCAGTGGCGAAGTTTTAAGCTGTGAGCTAGCAGAAAAGGCATACAACAGTATACCTAATATAACATTGACAAATCTATATGGTATGACAGAATCAACAATGACACAATATAGATATATTGTTCCCAATAACATCACAAATTTTACTATTCCTATTGGCAGGCCTTTTCATAATCATAAAACTTATATATTAGATGAATATAAACACGTGGTTCCAATTGGTATACCAGGTGAATTATATATAGGCGGAGATGGATTGGCCCGGGGTTATCTGAATCGTCCCTATTTAACTAAAGAACGATTTATAGAAAACCCATTTATAACAGAAGAAGATAAAGCCAAAAATTGTAATTTGCGTATATACAAGACAGGAGATCTTGTCAAATGGCTTCCTGATGGCAATTTGGAATTTATAGGCCGTAATGATAACCAGGTAAAAATCAGGGGATTCAGAGTTGAACTTGGAGAAATAGAATCAAAGCTTATAGAGCTTTCCAGAATAAATGAATGTGCTGTATTATGTAAAGAGCATAATAATAATAAATATCTTGCGGCCTATTATACTTCTGAAAAAGAGATAAATTTGGATGGATTTAGAGCCTTTCTTTCAAAAAACTTACCTGATTATATGATACCTAATACATTCATCCATCTTGAATTTATGCCATTAACTACAAGTGGTAAAATAGATAGGAGAGTACTGCCTAACCCCGAGATAAAACCAATTAGTGACATTTATGTTGGACCACGTACTCCTATTGAAGAAATTATATGTAAAATATGGCAGGAAGTACTTGAGATAAAGAAAATAGGAATACATGATAATTTTTTTAGTATGGGTGGACACTCAATGAATGCTTTAAGGCTTATTGTAAAGATAGATAAGCAGTTAGGAAGCAGTTTTCCTCTTAAGGCAATTTACAGCCTTTCAACTGTTGCTGAAATGGCCAAAATTATTGATAAAGGGAGTAGAACTATCAGTTCAGTTTCCAAACGAAAAATTAACTGTAATATACCTGATTTAACTTATAAAAAATTACTTTCAGCAATTGTTGCTTCAAAAGCAGAACAGCTTAATTCCGAATCATTAGTTGTTTTAGGTAAAGAAAGTAAAACCGATAATCCACCTCTTTTCTGGTGTACTCCGCACATTAATAGCGAATTTGCCTCAAATAACTATATGTATCAGACTTTTGTACTTTATTCAGGAGGTGCTTTGCTGAATAATAATGAAATGAATGATGAATATTTTCGAAATCTAGCTGAGTATTATTGTGAAGAAATAATAAAAATATATAATAGTGATGAATATATTTTAGGAGGCTATTGTCACGGAGCACGATTAGCTTCATTTCTAGTCTTTCAATTACAGAAAATGGGCAAAAAAGTTTCAAAGCTTATTATAGTAGAATCTTTTAGAACCAGTCTTTATGACTTTCAAGGTGATTTACAGCTTATCTACGGAGCTAAAAGTACTTATAGAGTCCCCGACATGAGTTTAAAGTGGCTATCACCCTGGTGGGCGAAAAAGTTCAAAAATCCTCTTAGAATTGAAATAATTCCTTGTGGTCATGATGAAATGCTGACAAAAGCCTACCAAAAGTTATTTCTAGACATGATATCAGGCTTTATTAACAGTGATCCGACAAGGCTTTCGGAAAGTATAAAATTTAAACTTTATAAGAAATTAATAATAACTATAAAAGTATTGAAATCCGTAGGGAAGTATAAAATAGAAAAATATTTTTTAAATTTTTGGTCTATTTTGAAACGCTGATTTTAATGCAGTTATCAAAAACTTATTTATATTAATAAAGAATTAGTTTTACATCATTGTTTTTAAAATCTGTTTTTTATATCAGCCATTAGGTATAATACGATTTGTTAATTCAAGCTCCTGAGTTTTTTTAATGTATCTAGCTACAGCCTTTAACAGGTCTCTGTATTTTGTAGAATTATCTAGACTATGTATTTTATCATCATCAATTATGTAAAAGGCATTTCCCATTGAGGCTACACCATAATTATAGAATTTTCGGTCTGATATAAAAAATGATTCTCCAAGGAAGGGATTTTTTTTACTTCCCAAGCCAAGATAATGAATAATACTTGGTGTGAAATCAATTGAAGTTGCATTCTTGGCATTAAATGATTTGGGCAAATTTCTTGTGGGATCATGTATTATTAATGGGGTTCTATCAACAAATATTCTCTGATAGTCATCTTCTTCAAATATTTTCATTAATTCAATATAAGCTTTTTCTTGATAATGAGCATGATCCGAGGTAAAAATAATAATAGTATTTTTTGAGTATGGAGAGCTTTTATAATATTCCCAGAATTTGCCAAAAGCATCATCTAAATTATAAATTGTATTTAGGCTTCTATTATTTACTTCAGAGACAGTATACTTCTTTCCATCTTCTGCTACATCTTTCCATGCATGAGTTTCAGAGGGATATAATGCTAGAAAAAAAGGATTATCCACTTGGCTATTAGTTTTGTTTTTATTTTTAAGAAAACCAATTAATGAAGAGAACAGCTGATGGTCTGACAATCTATCTCCCTGAAGAGGCTTTGCATCTTTAAGAAATTTTTTTGATAAAACTTCTGCATTAAGAACTTCATCGAAACCAATTCGATTAAGCATTTCATCAATATGGGTTGAATCCCTTAAAATAGGATTTAAAAATATGGTCTCATACGAATATTCTTTCAATACATCCGTTAAACCATAATACCTTGTATCGGGAAGATTTTCGAAATTATTATGCCATCCACCAATTCCCCCATATTTTGGATAAATTGAACATATCTGGCCATGTATTCCTCTATATGTAGCTGTTGTATGATTAATATAATTTTCAACAACCATCGAAGACTTTGAAAAATCATATAGATTCGGCGTTACTTTTGCAAATTTTTCATTATATACACTAATTGTTCTTGCAGAAAGTCCCTCTGTAAAAAATACAATTAAATTTGGTTTGGAAATATCATTAAATTTGTTTCTTTTAAATGGTGGTTCATTAGATTTTTTATTTTTAATTAGTGGATAGTCACTTTTAAAATTGAATTCAAATCCAATTTTATTCAGTAAATCAATATCATCATTGGATAAGTGAATGTCATAATTGTTATCATCGGCAAAAAGTACATCATATAATGCTATTATTGGAGACGTATGTTTCATATTTCTTTCACGATAATAGCTGTCAACTCTATTATTGATAACAGATTTAGGAAGGTCAAAAATAGAAACAAATAATAAAAACAGCCCAATCACAAAGACTATTAACGCAATAAAACGGAATGATATTGTATCTCCTTTGTCATTGTACCTGTCTATTGCAAATCTTATTACAAACGCAATTAACAGCGGTAATAATACAAATAAAGCTAAAGATACAAAGATTAAAAATAAATTATTGAAATTGAGCAGTAAATTAATACTTTCTATATTATCTATTGCGAGAGGAGTAAAAAAATAACTACAAAAATAGATTGAAAAAAACTTTAAAAGATTAACTGTAATAAACCCAGCTAATATAGTGAATCCTATCAAAGCAAA
>CAZGAI010000336.1:0-4632 GCA_964523175.1 uncultured Victivallales bacterium
ATTTTGTCGGACACGGTTTGTTCAAGTTTGCTTCGCACTGTTTCCATTTGTGCTATTGTCAATTTTTGGAGCGGAAAAGTGGTACTTCCATACTTACCGGCATTTTCAATCGATATTTTATAGTAGAGAAGAAGTTCGTCCGATCCTTTCCTGTAAATATCGCCAAGGGGGCTTATTTCTCTTGTTCCATCCCTGTAGCATGATAATGGGTAACGCGTCTTTCTGAAAGTTTCCTTAAATTTTTTAGATGCTTTCATTACCTTTGTAAGATACGTCCATTTTTCTATCATGATTGTCCATATATAAATTGAACCTATGAATAGGAGTATGACGATAGCCTTGCCGACAGCATCGCTTTTTTCAAACGCATAAAAAGGACTTACTAAGGCTGTAGCCGGGCTTAGACTGACAATGAAACTTGTTAACATTTTTATCCTGCAATTTGATAATTTATTATAATTATTAAATAATATAAACAACTTGTATGATATTTCGAAAGGAAAAGTGTTTTTTGCCACCTTTAAATACATTTATTTATAATAGTATAAAAAATGAAAAATTGCTTGGATAAAGAATGAATGCTATGTAGACATTAGAGGAAAGTAGTATTATAATACATAAATTAATTTTAATATTAATATAATTCTATAACAAAATATATAAATAGTTCAAATAAAGGATTTTAATATGGTAGGGATACAGGAAGTTGCCTCTTATATTCCTGAAAAAAGGATATCAAATTATAGCAGAAAAGAAAAATTCGGGATAACTGACGAATTTATTAAAGACAAAATAGGTGTGGAAAGTGTTTCTGTAAAGGATGATTCTGAAGAAACTTCTGACCTATGCGTTAAAGCATTTTATAACCTTCAGGAAAAAGTATCTATAAATAAAGACGAAATTGAAGTTGTTGTTGTCGTAACTCAAAACCCTGACTATATGCTGCCGCATACCAGTGCTATAGTCCATGGAAAATTGGACTTGCCTGAAGATTGTGCTACGTTTGATGTTTCTCTTGGTTGTTCAGGTTTTGTATACGGATTATCCATTATTGAGTCATTTATGAAATGTAATAATATGACAAAGGGGATATTGATTACGGCTGATCCATATTCAAAAATAGTTGATCCAACAGATAAGAACACAACACTTCTATTTGGAGATGCGGCTTCTGCTGTCCTTATTTCAGATATACCAATATATACTACGGAAGCATACACTTTTGGAACAATCGGCAAATTGCATAAAGATCTTATTTGTGAAAATAATACTCTTTATATGAACGGCAGGGCTGTTTCTTCTTTTGCCAGAAAGACGGTGCCTTCAGCTATTTTAAAATTATTGAAATCAAAAGATGTCGCAATTAATGATATAGATCAATATCTTTTTCATCAGGGTAGTAGAAAAATGATTGTGTGGATGGCAAAACGACTGGGGATTGATAGCACCAAATATATGTATGATATACATAATTATGGAAATACGGTATCGTCTTCTATTCCAATCCTGCTGGAAAAACAGATACTAATCACTGAAAACAAATTACTCCTGGCCAGCGGATTTGGTGTAGGCCTTTCATGGGCAAATGTAATCTTTAAAAGAGTATCCTGATGGATTATGAGTTTTTTGAAGCTCCAAAAGGGAAAATAACAGAATACAGAAAAATATTATTGTCTGCTCCAGATTGGCGTGATGGAATAATTGTGCGTTCCCCCAACTGGTTGGGGGATATCGTTATGGCTCTACCTGCCATGTATTCTTTAAAAAAACTTCTTCCTGAATACTGTGGTTTTTTTGTCGCTGCTCCTTCCGCTTATATTCCATTATTTGAGTCTATCCCATGGGTAGACCATATTATTTCTTTAGGAACGGGTCATTCGAAATGGACTAAGGAACAGATAAAGGCAACGAAAGACTTGCGGGCCGGAATAGGTTTTTTGTTTGTTAATTCGTTACGGTCTGCCTACTATTTAAAAAAAGCCGGTGTGAAAAAACTCTTTGGTGCATCTAACGGAATTAGAAATTTACTGCTTTCAAAACATTATAAGGCTGAATGGCACGCAAAAGAAAAATATGATTCAACACACCAGGCATATAAATATCTTGCAATGGTAAATGCTATGGGTGCTCCAGAATGGGATGGAGATTTTCCAACTTTTAATTTATTGAAAAATTCTGAGATTACTGTTCCAGGACTAAGAGAGTTAATAAAACATAATAATATTTTAGCGATTCATCCTGGTGCAGCTTACGGTCCTGCAAAACGGTGGCCTTCTGAAAATTTTAAAGAAGTGTGCAATTACTGGATAAAGAAAAAAAACGGCAAAGTTGTTGTTTTAGGATTAAATAATGAATCAGATACTGCAGAAGAGGTTATAAAAGGTCTTCCTGAAAATTCAGTAATTAATTTAGTAGGAAAGACAACACTTACTGAGTTAATGTTTGCCTTAAAAAAATCTCTTTTATGTTTATGTAATGATAGTGGTACAATGCATTTGGCCGGTGCTTTGAATGTTAACGGAATCGCTATTTTTGGCTCAACAGATCCTTATTCAACCGGACCTTTTGGTGAAAAGTGGATAGTGATGATGGAAGAACAGGACTGTTCTCCCTGTTTTTCGAGGGTATGTGAAAATTCAGCAAAAGATTATAAATGTCTAAAGTCAGTTACACCTGAAAATATCTGTAAAGCTATTGATATTTTGTTAAAAAAATAATATGTTTCTGACCCCCTTTTAGATAATATCATATTTTGAAAGTGTATAAGTTTGCTTTTTAACTATGTTGATAGGTAACAATATTATGCTTATTCATTGTATAAAAAAAGAAAATAAGTTTTACCTGCATTTCTTTCTTTTCTTATATATATTCACAAATATCAGGCAACTTTTCCATGTAATAAGCATAATGAGTGTGTTTATTCTATTTTTAATATTATTTTATTCTGCTAAAATTGAGGCAAATTCAAATGCTAGATCTTCTCTCTATATTTCAGTTCAAAACAAGGATTTTGAGTTTTATAAAATAAAATTATACCTTACAAATATTGAAAGCTTGGTCTCTGGAACTTTAGGTCTATCTTTTTCTGAGAACTGCAGAATATACCTAAAAGAAAATCCTGAAAATGATATAAAAGTTACTAAGACTAAGGAAGGACTTCTAAAAATATATATTAAGAGAGATCACTCTCTTATTATTAATAACAGGAAATTCTCCTCCACCCTATTTAAAGCATTTGTATTAACAGCTTTGAAACTCCCATATTCAAAGAAAAATGTTCGGAAGATCACCTGGTTTGTTGATGCACTAACCAGAAAACTGGACAAGCTGACTTTCCCAACAATTTACCCTGACTGGGGCTCTTTTCCAGGAATACATGCTCTGCTTCTTCAAAGTTATATACTCAAACCCAAGATTATTATGAATAACTCTCTTTGTCCGAACGAAGGAGTTGTATACAAAATTAATTCTGAAGCAGATGAAATCTTCCTCAATTCCATACTGACTTTAAAAAATGGCAGTAAAATTCTGGTAGATTACTTTAAAAGTATATGCGCAGGTAACAGCAAAAATGAGGTGGATGTTTTTTATTCTGTCCTAAGTAAAAATATTGAATTACCTAAAAATGAATCTAAAGTGTTTTTTATTAAGCATTTAAATGATAGTGCTTTTAAATTATCTTTTAACTCGTTTATGCCTGCTTCTGCACAATATACGTCCAGCGCTTTTCAGTCTGCGTGTATTGTTCCATATACACCAAAAAATGCTTCTGGAAAAGCTAAGGAATGTCAGCTGGAAGATTTTCCCACAGTTTGGGGAAATATTGAATCTCCTGAAAAGTTTGCTCGAAGAATTGAATTGAAGTTTCTCCGTTTAAAAAGCTATGCTCCCTTTTTATTGCAGGAACCTATTAATGGGGTTATAAAATCTCTTCATGAATTTAGACAATTTCAGGACGCAGCTGTATTTAAGAAAAATATTATATTATATAAAAAAGAATTTGCAAAGGCTGTAATTAAAGAAATTGAACTCCAGAAACTGTTGTGGATTAAAGAAAAAAAACACGTTAGAATTCCGGCCCGGCATGATTATTATTTCCAGACGATAAATTCTGAGGATAAAACACTGAGTGAACTTTGGCCTGAGTTGAATAAGTACCTTACTAATAAATTTAACTTTGCTAATTAATAAAATTTTACTTTTTTTTAATTTAGGCAGGTGGAAATAATGTAAAAATAGGATATTTTATATCCCTCAACAAGGTTTTCCTTGTTCTTTTTTGTTTTTAAGGAACTATTGTTCTTTAGATACTACCCCATTGTGTAATGGTAGCACAAGTGGTTTTGGTCCACTTAGTCGAGGTTCGAATCCTTGTGGGGTAGCCATTTTATATGCTCCTCTTAGATAATATCTTACGACTTAAAAACATTCTCAATATTATTAACTTTATTTTTTTCTATCATACCTATATCATACTTTTGTTCAAAAAAATCAAAATATTTTACTCCTAAGAAGCCACCTGCAAGCTCTTCCAACGATGGCTGATTTGGTATATCTCCAAGAAGCCTTGGAATAACATCCTGCCTTAAAACATCTATCATTCCGGGATCTATTACTTTTTCAATAGAAAAA
>CAZGAI010000337.1:0-4626 GCA_964523175.1 uncultured Victivallales bacterium
ATTACTTTTCACGTGGCTTCTTGATAGACCAATAAGGGATACTTTGTGTGGCACTAAGGTAATTTCTAAAAGTAATTGGCTGAAATTATTTAAAAACAGAGCTTATTTTGGAGACTTTGACCCCTTTGGAGACTTCGAATTACTTTTTGGTGCTTATAAACTAAATTTAAAGTTTGTTGAGATTCCTGTTAAATATAAAGCTCGAAAATATGGAAATATAGAAATAAAAAGATTCACTCACGGAATTTTATTATTAAAGATGTTCTTTTTTGCACTGAAAAAAATAAAATTTGCTTAATAGCAAATTAGTTTATAAGAATAAACTTTCGTGAAAGCCACTAACCGATTAACGATTATAAGCAAATATCCCATAAAAAAATCAGAAAAATTTGCAATGAAAAAAGAACAATACATCGAAGATAGAGATGAAACTATTAGAAACAGAGAAAAACTATTCAACAATCCTAACCAATTGAATTGGTATAAAAAACTCTATTCATTAATGCTTAAGAACTATCTCCCTCTTAACCAAAAAAAAATATTAGAAGTTGGCAGTGGATCATCTCCTCTCAAATATTTTTATCCGGAAGTAATAACCAGTGATATTCTTGAACTGGATTACCTGGATATGATATTCGACTGCCAGAATATAGACGAAATCCAGGAAATACCCAACAGCAGTCTTGATATAATATGCCTGACAAACGCTCTTCATCATTTAGCAAGACCAGTAGATTTTCTAGAAAAAGCATCAGTAAAACTAAAAAAAGGAGGAGTTATAATTCTAACCGAACCTTTCTTTTCCTGGATGTCTATGCCAATTTATAAATTCATCCACCACGAGCCTTGTTGTTCAAATATATCAAAACCCTCTCTTGAAGATATTGAAGGGCCCCTTCGATCAGCAAACATGTTACTGCCACATTTAATATTTTTCTCATCAAAAAGATGGGATTCAAAGTTAAAGAAAAAGTACCTTTTTAATAAGAACGAAGCGAACTATTTCTCTTCTCTGTCGTATTTTGCGACAGGAGGATACCGCAGACCAATACACATACCAAAATTTATATATTCTATTTTACTGCAGGTCGATTGTCTGGCCGCACGAATATGTCCCAATATTCTAGCTGCATTTTTTATTATTAAACTTAAAAAAAAATAAGATTATAGTTACTGAACTGAGATTATTTTTGCAATTTCAAGACCTTCATATTCCGAAAAATAATATAATTATTATGTATGAGAGATATTGCATAATTAATAGTTATTCCCTATAATGTAATTTAAAAGTACATTATACTATTAAATTCAATTCCATATTATTTTTAACAAAAAACAAAGGAAAGATTATGCCGGAAAAAACGAATGAAAAACTTCTAACATGGGTGTGTTATCTTTGCTATTTTTTTACAGGTAGTCTTGTAACTGTTACAGGTGTCGTACTTGCACCTATTGCGACATTCTACAACTGCAGACCTGGAGATATAGCTTATATTTTCACTGTCCAAAATGCTCCAATGTTTATAATTATCATTGTTGGCGGTTTTTTAATAAAAAGTGTTAGCCTTAAGAAGCTTTTTTTAATTGGTATAATAGTTGAATTTGCCGGCCTTGCATTTCTTCAAATATTCCTGGACTTGACATTTTCCTTTGTGCTTTTCATGGGGATTGTTGGGTTTACCGGCGGTATTTTTATGTGCCTGGCAAGCTTTCTTATAGTAAGACTTTATGCTAATCCTGAAATGCGTTCAACACGCCTCGTTATGGCAGACTTCTTTTTCAGTTTATCAGGTGTAATAGTTCCATTAATAGCCAGCCAACTATTACAGCACAATGTTTTCTGGCTTGTAATTTATTATCTGATTACAATTGTAGGTGTTTTAATATTGTTTATGGTCTCGGCCTCTAAATTCCCAGATATTGTAGCAGAGACACAAACAAACAAGGATCTTTACAATGAAAAATGGGGTATTTCAGTCTTCCTGATTTCACTTGCCTGCTTCTTCTTTATTATGGGAGAACTGGTTTTTGCACAATGGCTTCCTCTTTATCTTCAGCAATATTTAAAACTCAGCATTGCACAGTCAGGCGAATTTGCTTCGCTGTTCTGGCTGTTTATGGCTATCGGTCTCTTTGTCGGAAGATTTGTCATGAGGAAATTCAATCTCGCTCCCTTTATCATAGGATGTTTTGCACTTTCAACAATCTTTCTAATTATACTCTCGATTGTGCCTCATACTGGTATAGTTATGATAGCAATTGCGCTATGCGGCTTCTTCAATTCAGTTGTATACGCATGTATGCTTGCATACGGCAGTTTACAGGTAAAAGTAGCTCCTCCTACAATTATAGCCTTTATTCTCGGTTGCGGAACTCTGGGTACAATGTGCTCATCTCCTGTGTCAGGTTTTATTGCAAATAATGTCAGTATTCATGCGGCATTAAATTCATCCTGGATATTCTATATTATTGGGTTTATAGTTTTCATAATTGCTTTTTCTACAAGTAAAGCAGAGAAAATACATGGACCTATCAAAGGTGCAGAATAGTTAAAACTTTTATTAAAAATTTGAATTAATTTAAAAATAAGATTAAATAAAGAAAGCAATAGCAGGTAGTACTCTTGCAATTGCTTTCTTCATTTAATATTTTACACATCTAGTGTCTCATAAATTTAACGTGAAAAAATTAACCTATTTTGTTTTGAAATATAAAATGCTGTAGAGACACATCAGGCGTCGCCTGCGGCTATGCCCCGACACAGTTGCATGTGTCTAAAAAGAGTATCGCACAGGATATAAAACAAGAAGACGCAAGTATTGCGTCTCTACAAAATCTGGCATCATGTTTTGCCATTTACAGTGTATTTATGAGACACTACATTAGCTGGCATCAATAATATAGGCATCCGCCCACCAATAAGGGTAAAGCTGTTTTGCTCTTACCTTATTAAATCCTGCATTTTCCAATTCAACTACCCATTTTTGTATTGGCTGTTCGTATGTTGTTCTATTAATACTTTTATCAAAATAGCCAAGCATTACAGGCATTAAAAAACCCTGAGCTACAAGATCTCTATCTGTGTCATATTCTGATAAACCTTTCAAATAACGCTTAAGTATATGTTTATAACGTTCTGGTGCAAACATATCGTTAAAGTCAGGCACATCAAACTCAGCAATAAGAACACGCTTACAATGCTGACGAAGCCATTTAAAAATATTCATACGTTCATCATATGGAAACGAGTGAAAACTATATGTTCCCTGAATAATATCCCAAGATCCAACGTTACCTTTTATGAAATTCTGAAAGGTATTGCATACTGCATTGTACGATAATTTCTTATGATCAGCATCAAGCAGTGAACATAAATGCTTCAGCATAACTTCCGAAGGTTCCAGCAGGTCAAGATGCCTGATGTTATTAGTAATTGCAGGTAGCAGAGCTTTCCCGTCACCCACTCCTATATCAAACAAGCTGATAGATTCATATTCTAAATACTCTTTATGCAAGGCATTGCTTGTTTCTTTGTACAGAGAAATATTTGCGCCTCCATTTATAAACGCATTGAACCCTTTATCATCAATATAGACATTACTTTTCCCTAACTTTATCAAACTCTTCAGATATAATAGACCTTGAACAAAAACATAATTATCAGGTTCAAGTTCTACAGCCTGATTGGCGTATTGAACTGCGTTGGTCAAATCATCCTCACCAAATGCCAGCAATGCAAGGTAGAAAAACTCATCACCACTTTTAGTAGAACAACTCTTAATACCGGCATATCCTGATTTCAAATAAGTGTTATATATTTCCTGTAATGACATGATACACCCTTCATTTATGATGTTAGATTTCAGATTTATATACATCACTAAAGTGCTGAACTCTAACATTACCTATCCGTACTACAATGTAGTGTCTGAGTTAAGCACTTTAGTGATGCCTGTTTCTCCTTGATAAAACTTTATTAACAAAGATATACACTCTACAGGAACTAATTATTTATCGATTATTTTAATCTCGGGCTGGAGGGTTGCGGTGCTCCGCAACCACAGCAATTGATGTTTCTGTATCCTGTGTACAGACAATATCCTAGATCCTGGAACTAATGCAACTTTATATTCAAAGATCATAGTTTTAATTTATTAACATTTATTTTATTAAACCTTTATTTTGGGTTAAATAAAAAGTATATTTATATACATAAACTTAAAAATCATAGAAATAATAAAACTCAATCGTTACCATCAACCTAATTAATGAATTCTGCTCAAAAAATAATACAGGTAGAAATACCAAAAGACGTTATAAGTCTAAAGTTGGGACAACCTTCCTTATCTAATCTACCAATAGATACGTTGAGGGAAGCGTCGGATATTTTTTTTTCTCAAAAAACATCTAAACCATTACAATACGGTCTGATGCAGGGAAATGAAGAGTTTAGATATAATTTGGCAGAATTTCTTACAAAAAGATATGAAAAAAATAATGTAAACCCATCTGAATTACTTATTACAAGTGGAGCCTCAAATGCTCTTGACTTGATCTGTACTTTATATACTAAAGCTGGTGATACAGTATTTGTAGAGGACCCAACCTACTTTATTATATCAAAGA
>CAZGAI010000338.1:0-4625 GCA_964523175.1 uncultured Victivallales bacterium
TGACAGGCTTTAAAAGGCTGCATGAACAGATTAAAGGGCAGGGTACCGGGCGTGATAAAAATTCCATACCTGTAGCTTCTCCTAATGCAACCATAAATTATGTGTCATGCCATGATAATCTTTGTTTATGGGATAAACTTGTAGCTGCTGATCCAATGGCATCCACTGAAACAATAAAAAAAATGGATATGCTTGCGTTTGGTGCTGTAATTACATCACAGGGAATTCCTTTTTTTGCAGAAGGGGATGATTTCGGCAGGACTAAGCATGGCTGTGAGAACAGCTTTGATAATAATGATCCTACGATTAACCCGATTAACTGGAATTTAAAATCAGTAAATTACGCAATGTCTATGTATAAATTTTATAAGGGGATGATTAAATTGCGCAAAGCTCACCCGGCTTTCAGAATGTATACAAAAGAAATGGTTGACAAACATTTTCATTTTATAGATAAAACACCAGATAATTTGATAGCATACGTTCTTAAAGATAATGCTAATGGTGATTCCTGGAAAAATATTCTTGTTGTACTCAACAGTAGTCCTGATGATCAGGTTATTGAATTGGTTGGGCAGTGGAGTGTTGTTGTCTTTGGCTGCGAAGCAGGTACTGAAATGATAAAACTTGATACCAATAAGATGACTGTACCTGGTATTAGCATTCTGGTTGCTCATACTGAGAATATAGTGTTTCCTCCAGAACTTTAATCTGTTGAAATATGGTGTGACAAATCACTTTTATATAATGAAATAATATAGGATTTCAGTATGCGGGATAAATTTAAATTCAAATGCTTGCTGGTAGTGGCATTAATAAAAATATAAAAATCATTTATTTTTTGCTGTATATTGCAAAAATGAAATAAGAATGAGTATTATACATGCCTGTAGAAGGCATACTACTGTCGTTGACCTGTCACCCCAGAGTAGAGGTAGTATGCTTAGACCGATAATTATAGAAAGTAAATGAACACAGAGTACAGCATTTTTTCTTGACATTCCCATATTGGAAAATCTGTGTGAAATGTGATTGTTATCTCCAATATATATCGGTTTTTTATTTTTTATCCTGATGATAACTACCGATAGTAAATCAAAAAGTGGTATTGCCAGAATAAAAATGGGAATTAGTACCGAAAGCGGCGTTACAGTCATGCCTTCCTGATAATAGGTAGTCAGTGCACCTGTTACGGCCAGTGAATATCCTAGAAAATGGCTCCCTGCATCTCCCATAAAAATACTTGCAGGTGTGTGATTATAAAACCAAAATCCTATAGTGGTTCCGACTCCGGCTGCACCTAAACACGCAATAAAATAATGATTATATATTACTGCCGTTATAGTAAAAAAAGTGAATGCTATTGCTGCGACCCCGACAGCTAGTCCGTCCATATTATCAAAAATATTTATCGCATTAATTATTATTAAAATCCAAAGAACGGCAAGGATGCTGTTAATGAGGGGATTATTGATGAATATTGTTATTTTAATGTCACCATAAAATACTACAAATGCAACTATAATAACCTGTCCCGAAAATTTTAGCTTAGCGCTTATATTTCTGCGGTCATCTATAAATCCGAGAAGCGTAATTAAAACTGCTCCGATAATAATAGCTAATAAACGGTTTTTAACTTCAAAAACTCCGGCTAGGTTGTCTAATATCAGTTTTGAAAATCTTTGGTTTGCAAGGAATGCTGGTGAGTAGATGCCAGCTAATAAAGTCAGTAACCATGCGGTACACATTGCAAAACCGCCCATTAACGGTGTTGCTTTTTTGTGATTTTTATGGTCCTGTACAGCCGGTTTATCCAGTGTATTAGTCCATAAGGCTATTCTTCTAAAAAAAGGTGTAAGAATGAGTGCAAGAAGCGCGGAGAAAAAAAGTACAACTAAATAAACATTCCACCAATTCATCCTCTAACCACCTTCTGGATTTGTTAATCTGAACTTTGCCAAATATAAATTATTTTGATAAACTCGATGCTTTATCTGTCCACCATCTTGTTTCACCTTCACTTGACGAAGTGGATTTTTAATGTTCGTAGATGGGAATTGCATTGCATATCTTATCTTTATGGTTATATCAAAAAGATAGAAAACATATTCTAAAATACACACATCGAACAGAAGTTTCAAGGATTGGCTGAAAATATTTAATAATGACAATTTTTGTGTTAAAAACTTTAAATAGTGCTATTAAAATATAAATTAAAACAGAAGGATAACTCAACAATCTTATCTAACAAGTAATAAGTTAGGATGTATTCGTTTACTTGTAATCAAGTTGCAGCAGAATAGTATATGTTTAATTATTATATAAAGGAGATACAATGGTTGTTTTAGTACTGAATTGTGGAAGTTCGTCTATTAAATATCAGTTGATTGATATGGCAAATGTTGAAGCCCCAACAGTAAAAGCTTTGGGAGCAATTGAAAGAATAGGTTTGCCTGATGGAATTTTAACTCACCGTCCCGAAGGGAATGGTAAAATTAAATTTATTGATGAAATCCCTAACCATGAGGTTGGTATTAGTTTGATTCTTGATGCTTTAATAAGCCGTGTTCATGGAGTTATTGAAGATATAACTGAAATTAAAGCTGTCGGACATAGGGTAGCGCATGGTGGTGAATTTTTTACCAAAAGTGTTTTGATTGATGATAATGTAAAAGGTAAGATTGATAAACTATGCGATTTGGCTCCGTTGCATAATCCGGCTCACTTGGCAGGAATTAATTCAATGGAAAAAATTTTACCGGATGTGCCCCAGATTGCTGTATTCGACACGTCGTTTCACCAAACTATGCCCCCGGAATCCTTCCTATATGCTATCCCTTACAAATATTATCTAAAACATAAAGTCCGCCGTTATGGTTTTCATGGAACAAGCCATAAGTACGTAGCTGAAAAAGCATGTAAATTTTTAGGATTGGATTTCCATAATTCAAAACTAATTACCTGTCACTTAGGGAATGGAGCTTCAATTGCTGCAATAAAAAATGGAAAGTCATGTGATACTTCTATGGGATTCACTCCTGTTGAAGGTTTAATTATGGGAACGCGAGTTGGTAATCTGGACGCAGGTGCGCTTTTATATCTAATGGAAAAAGAAAACCTTGATCTAAAAGGTATAAATAATTTAATTAATAAGCAAAGTGGAATGTTGGGTATATCAGGAATTTCATCGGACATGCGCGATATTGAGGATGCGGCCTGGAATAAAAATGATGAAAGAGCTATATTGGCATTAGCAATGTACCACCAACGAGTAAAACGTTTTATAGGAGCTTTTGCGGCTGAAATTGGTGGTTGCGATGCTGTTATCTTTACTGGAGGTATTGGTGAAAATGGTCCGGAAACACGTGAAATTATTTGCGAAGGGTTGGAATTTATGGGAGTTGATTTTGATAAGGAAGTTAATAAGGGGGTTCGTGGAAAAGAAACTTTATTGAGCAAACCAGATTCAAAAGTCAAAGTAGCTATTATACCTACCAATGAGGAGAAAGTCATTGCAAGAGAAACAGTGGATGTTCTAAAAGGGACAAACTAGAACTTTTCAGTTAAATTTTAATTTAAATCACGCTTAAATGCGTGATTATAATGCAGTTATGTTGAAAAGGTGCGGGCGACGTCCGATAAAAGCGGTTTGTGATCTTTACTGCCTTAAAGTAACACACTTGCAGGATACAGTGAATTTTGGCAGATAAATTTTGGCGACTCAAAACCATTTGCAACTCTTCATCAGACAAGGTGAAATATTCCAAACGTTGTTCATTATCAAAGTCCGGAAGTTCATATAGAGCCGATTGCTCAGCCTCTGGCAGGAGCGTTAATTGTTTATTGACAGCTCGCATTTAAAATATAGTGCTCATTTGATGTATTTATAAAGTGTGCCCCTAGAAATGCCTACCACTTTGCATATTTGATTCACTGTTAGCTCTTTTTTGCGATTTTTATTAACTGGTTGACTAATTCAATAAGATGTTTTAGAGAGCGATCCAAGCGCCAAACTAGTAGCTCATCACCGCACCTCGTTTTTTCTAACACGTTGTTCAGTACTGGCCGTTCGGTTTTTGACCCATCAATTTTATCCGTAATAATCTCTTCGCAACCACAGGTAACAAGCGCATCTCGTTGCAGATTTATCAATAGCACCCAAAGGTGCTACCGGACTAGAAACGATGTCCATTTTTCAAGGATTCTTCCTGAAATTATGCTTTGTATCCCTGATAGTAGCCATAATTATTCTTTTAGTTAGACCAATACTGAATAAATTCATTATTGAACATCACGCGAAATCAACCTAACTATCCATTTTTAAATTGTAGCCCATTTGTCTATTCACATGGGCTCAGCTATCAACAAAATGCTTCACTAATCCTATGCTCAAAAAACTTGAGCTGGCTATAAATACCAGAGCTTAATGGTTAAAATGGTGGATGACTAGATGGTCTGTTTTTTTACGCTCAAGTAGATTTTATTTATGTAGAGTGAACCAGAATTTTATCAATTTTTTTGCTCTTTTCCTCAAACAATCTCATTAGATTATAAGTCATTGCAGTTAGTCGCATCTGAATATCCAGTGGAGTATTATCAGGAGACCATGCTTTTTTCTCTTTAAG
>CAZGAI010000339.1:0-4623 GCA_964523175.1 uncultured Victivallales bacterium
CAAACTCATCAGTAACATGAAATACATTGTTTGCCGGATTATTCCAGTCTATATAATTTAGTGTAAAACTTTTAGTATAACCGTTAATTGTCTGTTCAAGGCTTTTTCCAAGAGTCAACAAATCATAAACTCTTTCATTATCTTTTATCAGTCCATCAGACCTGAATGAAACCAATTCATTAACGGCTTTCTGAATATTTTCATCTGAAAATTTATATTTTTCACCTTTAAACTTGAAACTGTTAATTGTTTTTAGCTGTTCTTTCAATACAGTTTCAAGAAGAACTTTAGAATTACTGTTACTCCTAAGTTGTAATGCTTCATTCGGAGTTAGATATTCGTACCCCATATTAATCAGCAACTCAAGAGCCGGTATTTGTGATGATATATTTTCTTTAAACATTCAGTAACCTCTTTTTAAAACCACGGAATACTCGGAACGCACTGAAAAAATTAATTTTATCAAACCATTTATAGCTTTCAAGTATCTTATCGTTAAGTAATTCTAATTATTTATAGCTCTCTGTCTTCTGATTAAACAAAAGTAATATATTATAATATAATAAAAGATGAAGTATTGTTATTTTTAAAATTTCATGCTAAAATATATTATATAAGAAGATATTAAAAGTTCCGTCTTAACGATAAGAGCCCATGGGGCTCTCCCTAGTGGTAGTTAAGGCGGTCATTTTTTAATAGTAATTTATTCTTCCATTGCTAAAAATATCAAACTGGCTTTTTACCGCTCCTTCTATAATCTTTAAACTTCTATTATCGCTTCTTTCCCAAGTTCTATAAATAGCCCAGTTAAAATAATCTGCTATCTGTAGTCCAACCGAGGATTTACTATCATGGTGTAACACTCTATATTGCACATCCAATGGTAACATTTCTTTTAGCGTTTGTTTAACTGATTTTTCAACCGAATTTCTTTTTTTATGAACTGGAATTCTATCCGTTATTACAATAACTTCTGTTATCATACTCATATCAAGTTTACCTACAACATAGCGTAATAAATAACCAAGCATCATAGGATAGAATTTAGCAGCATCCTGCAAAACTGTTCCAGTTTTTCTTTTTTCTACGATAACACTATCCACTCTAAATCTGTTCAGATTATTATTCAAAACTTCAAAAACTTTATTTCTGATAGCTTGTCTATCCTCACTTGCATGAAAATATTCTAAGTTGAGTCCTTCTTCTATCAGATCATATCTTAAATCTACTAATTCAGAATATGCTTGAAAAGGACGGAATTTGACAACACTTGTCATTGTGAAATATTTTGTTCCGGTAGGAGAAAAGTCAAAATTTCCGCCTTCGTCCAAAAAAATATATATAGGTTGTGGGTTCTTTAAATTCATTTTTGATTTTGCTCTTCAGCAACGTCTGTTTCTAAATATCTATGCCAATAGTATGGTATTACTGGATTTTTAAAATGTTTTGATGCTAATAATCCTAAAAAGTCCAAATCTCCAAACTTAAAACATGATATTTGTTTAGCCTCAAATAAGTGTTTATTTACATCAGTAATATCATTCTGTAAATCCTCTAACTTTTCAGGTAACTTAATAGAGTGATAACAAGAACCTGTTTCTTTTGCAGAAAATTGTCTAAATAAATAGTTTTCTGTATTCTCATCCGGAAACCACATTTGTAAATCAGTATTATTAAAATTGGTTTCTATATTTTTTAATAATAAGTTATAAGCAAAATCATTTTTTACTATCAAACACCATTCAGCTAGAATTGGGATGAAAGTCGATATTTTTGAAGTTTCTTCTTTGTTTAATCCATTCAAAGCAACTTCGACAGCGAGTTCATATGAGTCACTATCAATCAAGAATGGCTCTTCTGTTTTATATGCAAAATTTATTCTTGATGTAATTTCATTAAGACAAAAGGAAATTAATGTATTTGCTCTTACTTTGTATAATCCTATAAAAAGAATACCAAACTCGATAATATGTCTATCGTAAAGTGGTGTAAACAATATTGAGTTGCTCTTAATAAAACCAGAAATAGTAGTAATAATTTCTTGTAGCTTTTTTTGATTACTTTCATCAGAGATTATACTGTACTTAAAAATATTATAATTCAAATACATCCCCAGTTCACCAAGAACATCTTGTATAAGTAAATTATAGTCTAAACTATTTGATATTCCTCTTTCAAAACCATCTTTTGTTTGACAGTATTTTTTGATTTTCTCATAATGTTCTGTAATAATTAAATCATAGGAATCAAGCATCTTAAAAAACATTTCTCCTAATAGAGTAAATTTTTTTGTAGTAAACAATTTTCTTTCTTTAATATTATCCCAAGTAATCAAAACAGCGTATTCTGAAGCAAGCAACGCAAGCTTTAAATTATTTGTTTCTTTACTCCATGCATATAGGATTCGTAATGCAAGATTTAATGAGGAAACTGATTTTTGCAATTTTTTATTACTGGTTTTTCTATTATTTAACTTATATAGCTCATAGACTACTTTCTGCCAATATTTGTACCCATCTTCTGGTTCGTCAATTAATGCCAGCGTTTTACGAAAATTTGACCTGCATTCATCATTAAATAGGTATTCGTTAATCATAAACGTTAGTAAGAATTGAGAGATTTTATCTCCTCCCCAAAAATCAAAACTAATTTTTTCGTCGGTATACCTATTAGTAAAGCCTACCCAGTCTTCATTTAAATTTTGTTTAATCTCACCACCTGATACAAGGATAATATTAACATGGTAATCCTTGTATTGAACAGGAATTTTATTTGGAATATATTTATCTAATATTTCTTCTAAAGAAGGTCTAACTGCTTGAACTCCTACACTCCAATCAACTCTTGAGATATCAGCTCTTTTAATTGTAAATAAAAAAACTTGATCTTCTTTATCCGGTAAATGACCAAAAGCAGCAACATCAACACCGTCCTGCTTTATTCCTTTTTGAGGTGTTGATAATAATTTGAATCCCATGTTTACAAGTAAGTCAGGTAAAACTATATCCAATTCTCCTGATTCTTTAAGCTGGTATAAATATTCTTTTATTTCTAAAATCATTTTGTCTCAACTTTTTGTTTCGTTCTCCAAATATATCGCATATAATTATACCCAATAGGATCTAATATATGTTTTCTATGTATTGGAATGGTAGTTTCCATTGTCTTAAGTTCTCCAACTGGAGAAAATTTTTGATTACTGATCTGTTCCATATCAGCATTTAATTTAGAAAAGAATTTTGCTCCATATTTTATCGAAACTCTAGTTACTAAATTCATAAAAACAGATTTATTTCTTTCATCTTTAATGCTTTTCTCCATCAAAGAATTGAAAGCGTTATAATAAATTAAAGTTTGCTTGAATGGCGGTAAACATTCTTTTAGTTTAGGTAAATTTCTCAGCTTGTCATAATAAACATTTATTTGTTTTCTGATTTTTTTTATAAGTCTTTTTTGCGTTTTATTAGCATGTATTTCTTTGTTCTTGAAAAATTCTAAAACAATTCCAGGATTATCATGAGCAATTATTTCTACAAATATTCCTGTTAGAACTGATTCAAGTTCTTTTTCTTTATCGGTAATACTAGATAAAGAAAATATTAAACTGCATAGGTGTTCCATATGAAGACTACAATACCCCAAAGTTTTTCTTATTAGAAAGCCAACTTCTTCTTCGGAAAGCTTGGTCACATAATCTATATCAAAACTTAAGCAAATATTGTTGTACTTCTCATGTAAGGAAACTTCTGAGACATAATATTCTGCTGCTTCACAAAAACTTCTTTCTCCTGAAACCAACCATTGCGTTATCAAGTTTTGTAACAATTTTTGATCTGATTTACCAATAAGTGAGCTTTTGACGCAAGGAAACAACTTAATACAATTGCCTAAAGGCTGATTTTGCAACCAGCCATTAATAAAGTTTATAAAAAGTTCAGGTTTGTTTTTTACGCAATTATCCAGTACATAATCTAAGTAATTATTTTCTCCAAGTTTTTCAGCAGTAATATTTATGCAATTTAATAATGTTTCTGAAAACCAATTTTTATTTATAGATTTTCCATGCCTGAATAAAACATCGATTATTGTCAAACCAATTCGACAATCATTAATGGCTGATAATTTTACTATTATAGAACCAACATATTTTTCATCGTATTGAAAGAAATTACTCAATGAATTAATTATTGTACATTGCTTTTCAATATCATTCCTATCTTGAATATCATAAATATCAATAGTTTTGATTAACTCTTTTTTTCTATTATTGTAATCCAATTTTGATAAAGCAAAAATTGCAGCTTTTACAAGTTTATTATCAGCATTTGATTCAACAATATCAATTAAATCATTATAAGCCATGTAAAAATCATATATTGCAATACCTCGATAAACAACAGTTATAAAAGTATTATATTCACTAGGATTATTCTTTATAATTTCAGCTAATTGAAAGGCTTGTTCTTTGTTTTTTTCACAATAGATAAATAAGTCATCTAAAATCCAATTTGCTGACAGATCATGACCGGATTCTTGTTGTAAATGTTTTAATAATTTTATTAATGCAAGTGGTTCAACTTTTAGAAAAGGTAAAGCTTTAGCAAAGGCATTTTTTAATGTCCA
>CAZGAI010000340.1:0-4589 GCA_964523175.1 uncultured Victivallales bacterium
CAAATAAAACTTTTCAGTGCCTATTTACAGCTCATGACAGACAAGGCAGCAGAAGGTGACACTCAATCGCTACGAGTTGATGAGATTCAGCTTTTAAACAAATTAAATCAGGCACTGAATGCGGCAGAAACGGATAGCTATAAAGTTTGGGAAGTACGTCATCAGTGGGAATACTACTTAAACTTAGAGGCCAGGATGATGGAAACATTAGAACGCTGGCGTGAAAGTTTTCCTGAAATAAAAAATCTGGACTTAAAAAAATATCTACCAAATATGGAAATATTTTGCTCAGAACTGAATGAACGCTTTTCTCAGATAGAAACCCTATTAGAAGGGAAAAAATCGGAACAATTTCTACATGCTATTACATTAACGATTGACAAAAATGAAGAAGCAAGTTTATCTCACTTTGAAAAAGCAGCTGTTACATTAACAAAAACTCATCTTAACAACATTGAAAAAATCAGTCGGTCAATGTTTGAATATTTGCAGTATATAAAAGGCTTCAATCAATCGTTACCATTACCTCTGCCGGATTTAAGTAATTCTTTATTTAAAAGCAAATTAAGTCTGGAACCTGATCGAATTACAGCTACGGTTAGAGTTGTGGTCACAATGTGGGTTGCCTTCCTTTTATTTATTTACTTCAGAGTCCCTGGAAATACAGGATTCATCGTTATGGCAACTGTTTTGGCAATGGTTTTTTCCAGCATGCCGTACTTACCAGTTTCGTCATTGGTTTTTCCGGTAGCAGTAAGTTGGGTTTTTGGAAGTTTTTTATATATCTTTATCATGCCTTCTCTATCGGGGTTTGTAGAACTTGGTCTGTTGATTTTTGCAGCTATTTTTGCTATCACTTATCTCTTCAGTAAACCTCATCAAGCCTTAGGCAGGGTGGTGGGAGTAGTTTTATTTCTTGTAATGACTTCTGTTAATAACCAGCAAACCTATAATTTTCTTACTGTTGCCGATACTGGGTTGATGTTTGCTTTAATAATTCTTCTTCTTGCCATTACGGCCTTTTTTCCTGTTTCGTCCCGTCCTGAAAAAGCATTTATACGCCTGTTGCGCCGATTTTTTAAACATTCGGAGTTCCTGTTTTTACACTTTGCTCGTGACTGGGAACAGAAAAAGGGAGTTTCAGGACGTTTGAAAGCATTTGTTTACCGTGAAAATTTACTAGACCTGTTTCGAAAGATTGAAATTTGGAGCAGCAATATCAACCATCGATTATTCCCCGATACTACACCGGAGCAGATTAAGGCCCTGACAACCAGTCTTCAGACTCTTGCCTACCGAATAAATGAGATTGCAGATGCACGCGATCAATCGCAGTCAAAATTGTTGGTGAAGGAATTAGCTGGTGATGTCCGGCCATGGCGAATAGCAATCCAGGAGGTTTTTCGGGAGTGGGGATCTGATCCAAAGTTTAAACCTGGTGGTGACCTTCACCAGAGACTGGCGAAGCGTCTTGAAAAACTGGAATTACGTATCAATGAAACCTTTGAACTTGCTCAAAAGGGAAAAATTACACCTCAGGATTATGCGAACTTCTACCGAATAATGGGTAGTTTTCGGAGTTTATCGGAAGCTGTTATTAACCATGCACGATTGACCCGGGAAATAAATTGGGCCCAATTAGAGGAGGAACGATTTTAAAAGTATTGATTTATTTCTGAAAATTTTATAACATGTTTTTTTACATTAGAGGGGATTTTATGCAGTACATTCCGAAAGAATTCGCCATAGGCGGCGTCTTTATGCCGCCTTTACTGATTGCGGGATTACTTGGTCTTTTAGCGGCATGCATGGTAGCCCTGCTGCTTAATCGTTACCGCTTGTCGCGATTCTTCTATCACCCCACACTGATATTATTAGCTTTGACTATTATATTTACAGTGATAATTGGGATGTTTCTCATCCCTTTTTGATAAAGTGCTTAGTATAGATCAATAAAAATGAATTTAAATATTAAATTTTTTATAAAAGGATAAAATTTATGAAAGGAATAGTAAAGTTTTCTTTGACCTTCGCAATCATTTTGATTGCAATTGTTTTGGTTATTATTAAATATTGGGATTATGTAGCAAACCCATGGACAAGAGACGGTCAAGTACAAGCTCAGGTTATTCAAATAGCTCCTAGGGTCACCGGCCCAATAATAAAGCTGCCTATTCAGGACAACCAGTTAGTCAAGTCAGATGACCTGTTGTTCGAAATAGATCCCAGTGTATTTGCTGCACAGCTTGAAATCTCACGTGCTCAACTTAAAAAAACACGCAATGATATAAAATCTCTGGAAAAACAAGTTGAGGCAACTAAAGCAAGTGTTTCTATGAATAAAGCAAATATAAAACAGGTTAAAATGGTTTTGAAACAAAGCATAGCAGAAATGGAAGACAATAAAACAGTTTATCATCGCCAGAAAACGTTGATTAGTTCTGGAGCTTCCTCTCGAAGAACCTTTGACCATGCTGTTACTAACTATAAAGTTAGTTTGGCTCAAGTTGCCAATGCCGAAGCTCAACTCTTAGCTGCAGAAGCTTCGTTGACTCAATCTCAGGCAAATTTGGCAAAAGACCAGGCAAATTTAGGTGAGTCAGGAGAAGGCAATGCACGTTTACGCCTGGCAAAAGCTAATGTAAAGCTGGCAGAGCTTAATCTAACATACACCAAAGTTTTGGCACCTGTTGATGGCTATGTTACTAATTTGAACCTCAGAAAAGGAACTCAGGCCGTTGCTAATCAACCTGCGCTGGCACTTGTAGATATAAATAGCTTTTGGGTTTCCGGTTTTTTTAGAGAAAATATTATTAGCAGAATCCAAAAAGGAGATCAGGCCGTTGTTACACTTATGAGTTACCCTGATAATCCGATAAAAGGTCGTGTAGAAAGTTTGGGTTGGGGAATTGCACAGGATGATGGCAGTACAGGAGAAAGTTTACTGCCGAATATCAATCCTACTTTTGAATGGATTCGACTTGCACAACGTGTTCCTGTTCTTATTAACCTCACTGATGTTCCCAAGGAGGCGGTACTTCGAGTGGGCACAACAGCTTCAGTTCTAGTCATGACCGGAACGCACGGAACTAAGAGTGATAAAGCTCCAATTGCAGCCCCTCGCTTGCTTGAATGAGCTATAATAGCTAAAAATATTCAAATAGGAAGGAGATATTTTGTTTCAAAATTTGATAATAATAGCAGCATTTGTCTTTATTTACAGTATTATCAGTGGAAAACTAGATCGAACCTTATTAAACGGAGCTGTTATTTTCACCCTTTTCGGGTTTGCAGTAGGTCCTTTTGGGTTGGGTTGGCTCCATATTAATATGGATGTTGAAGGTTTTAGCTTCCTTGCCGAGATTACTTTAGCTTTGGTTCTTTTTACCGATGCTTCTAATTCAGACCTGGGAGTACTTAAAAAAAGTTTTCATATTCCTCAACGCCTACTTTTAATAGGCTTGCCGCTGACTATCCTACTTGGATTTGGTGCGGGTTGGCTGTTGTTCGGCGGATTGTCACTCATTGAGATCGCTATACTTGCAACTATGCTGGCACCTACCGATGCTGCTTTGGGAAAAGCTGTGGTATCAGATAAAACTGTTCCTTCAAACATTCGCCAGTCATTGAATGTAGAAAGTGGACTTAATGACGGTATTTGTGTGCCTATTCTATTTATATTTCTTGCCTTTGCAACTGAAGCTGACGTACAGGGAGGAGCTGCATCACTGGCACTGAAACTTGTTGCGGAGCAGATAGGAATTGGAGCTGCTGTTGGAATTGGAGTAACTATTATTGGATCTATGCTGCTCAAAATGGTTGCTGATCGAGGTTATGTTACTGAAACCTGGCGACAGCTTCCGATAATAGCGCTGGCTACCGTCTGCTATGTTTTGGCACAAACTCTTGGAGGTAGCGGGTTTATTGCCTGTTTCGTTGGTGGATTACTGTTTGGCTGGCTTGTAAAAAATCACAAGGAGGAGCTCTTGCTGGCCGCTGAAGGAACGGGAGATACACTGGGCTTGATAACCTGGGTTATCTTTGGTGCAGCTGTGGTTGGCAAATCATTAGGTTCTTTAACCTGGGAAGTTATTCTCTATTCCTTGCTGAGCCTTACTGTTGTACGCATGCTTCCTGTGCTCCTAGCCCTCACTGGAATGCGCTTGCGAACTGATGAGAAGCTATTTATTGGCTGGTTCGGGCCCAGGGGACTAGCCAGTATTGTATTTGGTGTGATTGTACTTGACAGACACCTTCCTGGAGGGAGCATTATTACCATTACAGTTGTCTGTACTATCTTAATGAGTGTTGTTGCTCACGGAATCAGTGCAAACCCACTTGTTGCACTTCTGTCAAAAAGGTTAAAAAAAGAAAATCCAAAAGTATAATAATTTACTCTTTAAGCTATTGATAAGCAACAATATTATGTATTCCATCCGCTATATCTGTTTATCAGATTTAGCTGTTTATTTTTTTGTATTGTCATTATTATTGCTTTTATTTTCAAAAGTAGCTTGTTGTTTTATATAGAGGCGTTATTCTATAAACCGCTTCTGAAACACAGAGCGTGCTGCTTTAAAACTTTTGCC
>CAZGAI010000341.1:0-4589 GCA_964523175.1 uncultured Victivallales bacterium
GCTTTTTAACATGTTTATAAGCAACGATGTTAAGTAACGTAACAAAATAAAAAGAAAAAACAAGATTTATCTTGAATTGAATATAAGTGAATATTGCTGTAGTTACAATATTTCTTGTAAAAGATTTTTTCACTGGCTATTTTTTTATTCATAAAGTAATCTGGTTGCGAAAAACTTATATATGTATTATAAAATAGATAAACGAATTTATTTCTATAATTGTGAAAATATTTAAAGTAAGGGGAAAAATGAAAAGAAAATTAATAACTTTATTTTTTGTAAGTATTTGTCTTATGAGTATTACTGCTTTTGCTTCTGAAAGTTTTAAGGCTCCTCCTCCTTCTCATCCTCGCTCTACACCGTTTAGGTTGTCCTTTTGGCCTAATGTAATTGGGTGGCCTGTAGATATGGATGTGTATGGTCTCAGTCTTGGCATTCTAGGGTCATATGGTGATAGCGATACTAAGGTCGTGGGAGTTGATCTTTCAGTTATAATAAGCGAGTCTCCAAATGTCGAAGGCCTTCAAATGGCAATTATTTCAGTAGGAAAAGATTCTACAGGTTTGCAGCTTGGTCTTGCCAATGCTGCAGATACTATCGATGGAGTCCAAATCGGTATTTTTAATGCTGCAGTAAATAAATCTGACTCTTTTCAGATTGGCCTGGTTAATAAAAATATTAATTCAGATGGATTTCAGATCGGTGCTCTTAATTTTATGGATGATGGTATATTTCCTGTGTTTCCGATTTTTAATTATTCTTTGCCAAAAAAAGAGTAGAGAAGGGTTTAAAACCCTTCTCTTGGATAAAAAATATATATAATTGGCTGATAAATTTTATTATTTTCGTATTTGTCCGTTACCGAATACCAAATATTTATATGTGTTAAGTTCTTTTAACCCCATTGGGCCGCGCGCATGAATTTTATCTGTGCTTATTCCTATTTCTGCACCCATTCCAAATTCGTACCCGTCGGTAAAACGTGTTGACGCATTATGATAGACAGTGGAAGAATCTACTTCTTTCATGAATTTTTCAGCATTCTTACTGTTTTCGGTTATAATAAGGTCACTATGCTGCGAACCATACATGTTAATATGGTCTATTGCCGCCTGTATATGAGGGACTATTTTTATAGATAGAATTAAGTCAAGATATTCAGTTGACCAATCTTCTTCAGTGGCTTTCTTTGCGGAAGGTACCAGGGAACAGAATTGTCTGTCTCCGCGGAGCTCCACGCCGTTTTTGATTAACATTTTTGCGAGTTTTGGCGATATTTCTTCTGCAATGCCTTCATGAATCAATACTGTCTCTGCTGAATTACAGACACCCGGGCGTTGACATTTTGCATTTTTAATGATATCCAGTACCATTTCTTCATTACAGATACTGTCAACATAGATATTACATATACCTTTATAGTGTTTGATAACAGGAATTGTTGATTCCTCTACTACTTTTCGAATAAGGCCTTCTCCGCCTCGCGGAATAACAAGGTTGATGTAATTATCCATTTTAAGCAGTTCACTTACGGCATTTCTGTCTGTCCATGGGAGTAGTTGAACTATTGCTTCGTCAATTCCCCTTGATATACAGGCTCTTGTAATGCAATGAGCCAAGGCAAGGTTTGAATTTATAGACTCTGAACCACCTCTGAGAATGACAGCATTTCCTGATTTCAAACAGAGGCCTGCTGCGTCTACTGTTACATTTGGACGTGACTCGTATATTATTGCAATTATGCCTATTGGCACACTGATTTTTTTAATTTCAAGACCATTAGGTCTAACTGTTGTTATGATTGTTTTGCCAACTGGATCTTCAAGTTTAGTTAGCTCTCTCAGTCCATCAGACATTGCTTTAATGCGTTTTGCATCTATTCGCAATCGGTCTATCATTGCAGAAGAAAGCCCATTTTTTATTCCGTTATCAATATCTTGATCATTTGCTTCTATAATAGCTTCTTTATCTTTTTCGATCTGGTCTGCTATAGCTTCAAGGCATTCATCTTTTGCCCCTGATGACATTCCTGCCAACTGCCTGGACGCAGAAACGGCCCTTTCACCCATTGCATTCAGTAATAATTTTATTTCATCGATACCTATTTTTTTATGTGTCATAATATATTTTTCTCCCAAAATTAAAACTGCTGGATTATTAGACTATTTTATAATAGACAATATATTGTTTTATGTATCAAAATCCACTACTATTCACTGTAATGCCTGACTATATTATTTTTAATAGATTTCGACCTTGATCCACTAAAATACTTTTTGTAAATAATAAGAAATGAATTTGAGATGTTAAAAATTGTAAAAAATTTAGAACATATATTTGATGATTGTGTGGAAGAACATTCTATTGGCAAGTTCAAGCCCCACCACAGAGTTTTTAATCATAGAAAATATGGATATAAAGTTGATTGGTGGTCTAGAGATCATCGTAAAAACAGGCATCCTAAAGTTACTCCTCTCAAAGAACATGAAACCCCTGCACAAGTAGAACTAATAACTGATAGAATATGTCTATGGGGCTGGGAATGGTGGAATATTTCATGGTGGGTGGCACAGTTTTTTTTCTGGGGCAGTGTAGTTTGGACAGTTAACGGTTCATTGGCTATGTGGCCTCTACCAGATGTTCAATTGCAGAATCTTTTGTCTGGCTGGACTGCTTTTACAGGAGGATTGATTTTTATTTTCGGGGGTTATGCAGCATTTCTTGAAGTTATTAACCAGCATAAAAAAATTCAATTGGGACATTTGCTGAAACAGCATGAAATTAAAACTGAAAAATCAAACTTAACGAAAAAAATTCACAGTATGAAACCACTTACAGGAAAACAGGAATTACGTTTAATGAAACATAAACTAAGAATTGTCCGGGCAAACTGGAAATTCTATGGTTATGAAAAAGGAGATTGGGGTTGGTGGTTGAATACGGCTCAGTTAATAGGGGCATTAGTCTTTTTTACTGCATGTATAACTTCTGTCCCAGGTGTTTTACCCGATAACTGTTTTTTCCAAAATTCGTTATACTGGATGCCTCAGGTTGTTGGAGCTGTATTTTTTATTATAGCGTCATGGATGGCCATGAGAGAAGTTCAGCTTAAACTATTCAGTTTTCCAATATTTAAAATTGGATGGCAGGTTGGGCTTTGGAATTTAGTTGGTGCAATTGGTTTTTTCCTTTGCGGATTATTCGGTCTAATTACCAATACACCAGGACTTAGAACTTCATCTATAAATTACTGGGGTGCTTCTTTTTCTACCTTCTGGGGATCAATTGCATTTCTGGTTGCAAGTTATCTGATGTTGATTGAAATACTCAACAGACATAAAAAATGATTTGATGTTCATCATTGTTTATCAGCTATGGCAGGCAATTCTTACATTTTACATCATAAATCTTAAATTCTATGACCAGATTGTCTCTGTGGACGACTTCAGTATCTCCTGGATATCCTAAAACAGTTCGGATCATATCTGAATTTATTCCTGAAATTCTGCTAAGCTCCGAGGTATTATAGTTTACCAAACCTTTTGCTATAACCTTATCGTCTGAGTCTACTATTTCTACAGCATCACCTCTTTTAAATTCCCCTTTTATCGATTTAACACCCGATGGAAGCAGACTACGACCATTTTTTAGTATTGCATTTGATGCGCCGCTGTCAACAAATAATTGTCCGCGGATTTTTGTAAAGAATGAAAGCCATCTTTTTTTTGAAGACATTTGTTTGTTGTTAGATGGCAGAAACAGAGTACCTATATCTTCAGCATTGAATATTTTTTCCAGTACAGATAAATTTCGACCATCTGCTATCCAGAAGTATTCGCCGGCAGAAATGGCGATGTTTGCTGCTTTGAGTTTACTGCTCATGCCACCGATAGAAGTGTTGGTATCATCTGTACCTTTTGCCAGATTTCTAATTTTAGGAGTTAGCTTTTCAACAACAGATATTCTATTTACAAACAATCCTTTTTTTACATTATGTAAACCATCAACTGTTGTTAGGATAATTGTAGTTTGGCACCTGGTCATTGCCGCCACCAGAGCAGCTAACACGTCATTATCGCCAAATGTAAGTTCATCCACTGAAACGGAATCATTCTCATTGATAATGGGAAGAATATCCATATCCAGGAGTGTGTTGATACAGTTCAGCATGTTTAGGTGCTGTTTCCTTTCCTGAACACCTCCAAGAGTAAGAAGCAGTTGACCGACATGAAAGCCGTACTTTTTTGCAGCATCTTCATACAAAGACATAAGTTTTCCCTGACCAATAGAAGCCAGTGCCTGAATTTTTGATAGCTGTTGGGGTCTTTTTGACAGCTGAATGGACTTCATCCCAATGCCTACTGCACCAGACGACACTAGGATTACTTTATATCCTTTTACTCTTAAATTATGAATCTGCTCCATTAAAATAGGTATTTTTGACATATCAGTCAAAAGCCGAGTTCCGACTTTGATGACAACTCTGCTTGTTTTGGATATAGCCTGTTTTCTAAAATATATTGATTTATCGTTCATGTCTGCTCTTACGATTTTAGGTGATTTTTATATATTAATTTTAAATATACTCA
>CAZGAI010000342.1:0-4575 GCA_964523175.1 uncultured Victivallales bacterium
AGTATTTGAAAAAATCCTGATTAAATTTATTTTTATTCTAATTCTTTATTGCTGTCAGGGACAGGATGTAAAAGACTATGTTCCCGTGATGCAGAGATGTATGAATGATGCAATAAATAACTTAAAAGAATTTATGAAGAGTCATCCTGAAAGTTTTGAATAAACGTTATTGGGAGAAAACTTCCAATAACCAATTAAAAGAATTACTTCTTCAAAATAATTTTAACCATTGGACCAGTACAAAACTCACCCCAACCTGGCGTTAGTTCAAGCCAGTGTCTATTTTCTACTGTATCAAGGTCATTCATAATCATTGTTGTATTAAAAATACTACCCGGTTTCAATTGCAGTGGAAAAATTTCCGAGATTGGAAAAGCTGCTTCATAAACGATGTGTGTATCTGATACTCTGCTTACTTTAAGTTTAACTACTTCATTAACAACTTCGATTTCTCTTCCTTCGGGAGCTCCGTACAGGAAGACTTCCTCACCTTTTGAAGTTAAGGTCAGTTCCCACATTTATCCATAAACAGTTCTACATTATCTGCAGCCCAGACAATATCACCGGAATATGGCTGTACATGCTCATTATCAATTGTGTCTATAGCAACATAAAGAAAATATTCATCCCACATAAAACGAATTTCAGACTGAAGGTCTTCAGGGTTCTTTTCTGGATCAAATCCGTGCGCATAAATTAATGGAATTGACTCAGCATCTTTCCAATCCTCAAGTGTTCCATCAAAGTGTACTTCTTCAGGAGCATGAACAGCATATACCCGATGAACCAAATCCAGATCATTTTCTACCTTAGAAACAATAGTTTCAAAGGATGGAACAGGATATTTTACTCTTTCAGGATTATCTGTTTTTATATGAAACAAAGTTTCTCCGTTTTTCTTCAGGAACACCGATTTTGTCACCGCCTCCACCACCAGTTATAAAATAACGTATTCCATCACGAAGGCCTCAATCACGATAATAATGTTTATGACCGGCAAAAACAGCTCGAACCGGATAAATCCTTTAATATATCTGCAACAGCATCCCATTTAGCACCATATAGATTTGTATTAAAAATTGTTTGATGCATCATTATAAAAATATTTTTAGATTTATTTTGGGATAGCGTTTCTTTTAGCCATGTAAGATGAGATTCAGAAAATTCTCCTGGAAGCTGACCGACTCCTTCAGTATTCAATGCAATAAAAAGGCTGTTTCCAATTTCTAAGGCAAATTTAGTCGGACCAATTCTTTTTTCATATATTTTCTCTGTTTCTTCGTCTGCAATATCATGTCCTCCGGGAAGAGGAATAAATGAGGGGTTAATTGTATCGATAACACTCTCACAAATATCCCATTGTTTTTCAATGCCTTCAGCGGCTCCACCCAATATCAGATCACCAACTATAAAAATAATATTAGGGCATAAAACATTCCAGTCATCAATCATAGAAAAAGAATGCAGGTTGCAGCAGCCATTTGGCAGGAACCGACTGTACTTGTAATTGATGAACCAACTAATCATCTGGATATTGTATCAAAACAATATCTATTTGATCTGATGCAATTGTTTAAAGGGACTGGTTTGCTAGTTTCACATGACAGAAAGTTCATGGATGAGTTGTGTCAGAGTTGTGTCAGAGCTGTGTCAGAGTTCAATCTCCTACAAAGGTGGCTATACATCAAGTCTAGAGCAGAAAAATAATAATGAAGATAGAGCACGAAATGAATTAAAAGGCTTGGCTCAGAACCTGCGAGATTGCTTGAGACTGAACTTCCAAGCCCCGGAGAATTAAGAAAGTTGTGCCTCGCAACAGGAATATCTAAAGCACCGGAACTGATAATTATGGATGAACCTACAAATCATTTAGACTTGGCTTCAATTGAGTGTATTGAGAATGCGCTTAAGGAGTGTCCATGCTCTCTGCTTCTTATTTTACATGATTTCTATTTTTTAAAACACCTAACTAATATAAGATGGGATATTTGTAAGAATGAGCATAATATCTGTATTTTGCAGAAAAAATATTGGTAAGTATAGAGACTTAAAAGAAGTTAATAATTTTTTAGGGTAATTTCCATTTTTACTGCTTTGATAAGCGGGCCTGCTATTCTATTGAGATATTCATCACAAGTGAAATCATTTCTATTTATATCCGAATAAAAATATAGCTTATGGTTTCTGATTAAAATGATTATATCTCTTATCCCAATATCATTATCAAATGTATGCCTAAAGTTACGCATATACAGTGTTATAGTTTGCTTCTCGACAACAATATCGGCTTTTTTGATATCAAAAGCATAATATTGATTCAATATTCTAGTTATTACAGGATCATACTTTAGTCCAGGTAATTTAAAAGAATCACTATATTGACGTGATAGTATCAAAGCAACAATTATGGCAGGTGTAAATATTAAAGCAAAGATAATACCGTTTATCATTCCAGTCGAACGAGTTATAAATATCATGCCAATGAAAACACAAAGAGGAACAAGTACAATAGTAATTGGAATCACTTTTAATAAGATTATATTGAATTGCCTAACATTGTAATACATCACTAAAGTCCTTGTAATAATTAGACGTTCCACTAAAAGGTTTTTTCGGAGCGTCAGGTATAGGGTTTAAGGTCAAAGGTATAAGGAGAAAAAAGAATTTGCCGAGTTTTCTGTAATTTATCAATAATTTTAAGATTTTTCCGTTATCCTTACACCTCAAATCTTATACCTTGAACCTAGAGACTGACACGAAATCTTTTCGTGCAGGTTCTAAGTAATAATACTTAATCAAATACTAGATTTTACCACATCAAATACAAAAATCAAACCTTAAGATTAATCCTCCTTTCATATTTAAATTTTAAAATATCATTATCAGAATTCATAAAAGATAAAAAACGTTAATGCTGTATAAAGTATCTGTAATGGAAATTTATTTCTAAAAGCTTTTCTAATAACCTCTAAGAGAAAAGTTTTACTAAATAGCGTATATTATATAAATATAAGAAAAAGCAATCAAAAAGGTTGATTTATGAAAGTAATGATTTTATAATTGCTGTCTTAATTAACTATAATAAATTTAAAGGACAGATAATGAAAACTGTATTTATAACGGGTTCCAACCGGGGAATTGGTCTTGAATTTGTAAAGCAGTATCTTAATGACGGCTATCAGGTAATTTCATGCTGCCGCAATCCAGAAACAGCAGATGAGTTACAATCATTAAAAATAACCTACCCAAAAGAATTGGATATTTACAGGCTGGATGTATCTAATTTTAAAATGATAGAAGAACTTTCAAAAATTCTTAAAGGCATACCTATTGATATTATTATAAATAATGCAGCAGTTTACGGCAGTGATCATAATTCTTTTCTGGATATAGATTATCAGGACTGGAGCAATACTTTTACTGTAAACTGCATGTCTGCTGTAAAGATATCAGAATGTTTTATAGAAAATATAAGCTGCAGCAATGAGAAAAAAATGGTTTTCTTATCAAGTCAAATGGGAAGTATAGATGATAACGGTTCAGGCGGCTGTTATCTTTACAGATCAACAAAAGCTTCTTTAAATGCTGTTGTAAAAAGCCTATCGATTGACCTCAGGCACAGGAATATTTCAACTTTAATACTTCATCCGGGATGGGTTCTTACCGACATGGGTGGCCCAAATGCACAGATAACAACTGCAGTAAGTGTTGAAGGCATGAAAAAAGTAATCAATAATCTCAGTGTTAAAAATAGCGGAAGTTTCTTAGACTTTGAAGGAATGCCTATTCTCTGGTAGAAAGTCTTATAACTGCATTCTAATCTCCAGGAACAGCAACCAATGAGTATGACTCACCACGAAGCTCCTGAAGATTTTATTAAAATGAAACCCATTTAATTGCTTTTATTGCATAAAAGCAATTAAACTTCGTGCTCTTCTTTTCTTCGTGGTAAAAAAAATCTTTTGCTTTATTATGTTGTTAAATCTTTATAATTAATGCTTTAAATTACTACAATAAAATAAAAAACCTTGTTTAAATACAAGTTTTTGACGAGTTGTAGCACAAAAAGGTCATAAATATGAATGATATGTATTGTCCAAAATGTAACCAGAATGCCGGCGGAATTTATTCAAGAGATGATATTCCCTACTCCTTACTCAAAGAGCGAATCCCGGGATATCAAGTTGATGCTATTAAGGAATACGTAGATAATCACGACAATGGTCAGGATTATTTTGTTTGCAGTGCCTGCGCTTATGTAGAAGAAGTCTAAGAAAAATCAATAGGTATGAATTCAATATCCACTTGTCAAACTAGTGGCTTGATGGTAAACCCCTTTAAAGGGGGTTATTGCCAAATACCAAAAATCAGAAACATATCCGAATTTCAAGTCTATACAATAGATATTGGCATATCAATTTAGTTTTATGTTTGAAGCTTTCATCATTGTAAGTTGAAATTTATTTGAATTTTGTCCTTTGTTATTTTTGATGTAAAAGTTAAACTTTGTTGAGTCCTCCAGTCAAACTGGAGGTTTACCAAAATTACTATTACCGATACAAAGCACTGTAATGA
>CAZGAI010000343.1:0-4548 GCA_964523175.1 uncultured Victivallales bacterium
AAGGCAGGTGCTACTACCGCTGAGCTACCAGCCCGAAAATCGGAAGAATAAGATAATCGGATATTTGAACGAATCAAGTCACTTATTAAAAATATCTTAAATATTTTATCATTTTTCAAATAACTTATTACTAATCAGAAATAACATCTGACCCGTCCGTTTTTTTGCGACTCCCTAAAGTAAACTGAGTATTGTAATTTACAAATGTAAAAAAAAATATTTCATCTAAAAATGAGTTGTCAGTCGTTAATTACACCGTTTCCGCGATAAGGAATAATTTTATTTACTATAGCCACCATTAGTGAACCGAAAAATATAACTCCCAATGTTGAAATGGACCTGAATAAAATATTATCTGTGATTAATACATCCCAAATAGCTAAAATTGAAAGTGTTGTACCTAATACGATACATAGAATAAATATAGTTAAACAAATTTTATTGATTGTATTCATTGTATTCTCCTTAATAATTAGTTATGTTTTTTATTTGATATATTTCAAATTTCCTGTTCCTGAGATTTTGACCGACTTCTCGGAAGGATTCCCTCTAACTTTTAAATTCCCGGTTCCGGTACTTGTAGCTGATATTGATTCAGTTACATTTACAGAAATATCTCCACTGCCTCCCTGTTCTATATTTGCTGTTTCGGTTTTTAATTTTTTTGACGAGTAATCACCAGATCCTTTAGTTGTTAAATACTGGGACATAGCCACACCTGAGAGCACTACATCTCCATCACCTATTATTTCAGTCTCCAATGAATTTATTATTAAATTATCTATTTTAATATTCCCGCTGCCAATAAGTTTTAATTTTGTCTTATTGGCAACTTTCAGTGATCCAGCTTTAAAGTTGCCACTTCCAGAACTGTCCAGGGTTATTTCAGAAGCATTAACATCATTCAAGCATACGTCTCCTCTTCCTTTAACAGTTAGTTGCATATTGTCATCAACTTTAAGAGACTCTCCTTTAAAATTTCCACTACCTGAGCTAAACAGATCTAAATTGGAGGTCGTAGCACTTTTTATATCAATATTTCCGCTGGCTTTTAGCCTTAATTTTAAATTATCAGAAGTTATACAACTTTCAGAGGAAATATCGCCTGAACCGTCACTGATGACTTCATTAATATTTTTTAAGGTCAAATAATATGTTAAATGATTATTTTCTGGATTGTCAAAAAGTCTTACAAGGCGATTTAACCAGGGATTATTATTTTTTATTTCAAGGGTTAAAGTGCTGCCTTCTTTTTTACATAACAGGCTTTTTTCAATTTTTTCAGTAGTTTTAATAATGAGACTGTTTTCATCTCCTTGATTTATAACTAAGTTTCCAAAACTTGCTAAGGTGACATTAGTAATACCATCTACAGGTTTATTGATATTTATTTGTTTAAGCATCTGATTTTGCTCCTGTAATTTTTATAAATATTGATATTTTTATTATATAAAAAGTAAATGCCACCTCTATTTATTTTTCCTAGTTGATAAAATTTTCATATTCATGCCTGATTTCACTCCATTCTATATTTAGCAATTTTACTGATTTGAAGAATTCTGGCAGTTGCTTCATAATAAATTCATTTTTATTATTATTTATTATTAATAATTTCGCATTTTCGTTAATAAAAAATCCAATCCCCCTTTTTTTTGATATTATTCCCATCTTTTCCAAATAACTGTAAGCTCTCACGATCGTATTTGGATTTACCTCGACACTTAGCGCATACTCTCGTACTGATGGTATTTTATCACCTTTACACCAAGTGCCTTTTAATATATTTTCACAAATAGTATCTGCTATCTGCAAAGAAATTGTTTTAGATTGCTTAAATTCCATTACATAACTTACTCAAATCTACGTAATACTAGTTTCTTTAAGTTTATAATAACCTATTAACCAGCAAATTATAGGAATAAGTACATTGAATAAACCTATATACCCATACCTGATTATTAGAAAATTTCTGCTTACATAATTGATATCAAAATTACCTGATAATACTGACCCGGCTATTTTAAAAAATAAAGAAGAAAAAAAGAGGATAATAGAAATTATTACCGTTATAAAAAATATAGAAGCTACTGTTTTAATTATTGGAAATTTTCGAAAATAAATTCCTCCAAGGAAAAAAAATGACTGAAGAGTTACAAAAACAGCAATTATATTCCAAAATCCAGGTACATATAAATTTAAAAAGAAAAGAGGTAAACAAAATAGCCAAAAATTAACAACCGAACCTAATACCCACCCTATATAAAAAGCAATTGTATATTTTATAAAAAATATAACTGTTGTCATTATCAACCTGCTTAAATATTTTTCAAGCATTGATGAAGGGAGAAGCAGATAAGCTGATTTTTCATCTCTTCTTCTTGTTTCATAAAATGCTGTTGAAGCTATTTTAAAACCTATAATATATAGAAATATATAATAGAAGTTTATTAGAATGCCATATTTTGATTGATAAATTGCATATATATTTCCTGAAGCTGACCCCATTAAAATATTCACAAGCATTACAATTACTACTGTTAATGTAAACGATGTTATCAATGAATTTTTATTCACTCCTACTGTATTCCTGAAGTTCAATAAAAACCTATCAAACATGAATACTGAATCATTTTTCACTATTTTACCCTCATTACTGATTACTGATTACTGATTACTGATTACTGATTACTGAGGCGTAATATGTTACGCACCCTACACAGGTTCACCGACTATCAAATATACTATTCAATTTACTGCTATTGTTCACTGCAGCATTAAATAAAAGTTCAACGTCCACCGGAGATTGATTATTATTATCATCATCAAGCTTCGAACTTAAATATGCATATCCCCCAATTGATTTTTCTCCATATATAATTGAACTGTCTGAAAGTTCAGAAACAGAGTTAAACTGAACAATATTGCTTTCAATTTCCTCTGAAGAATAATTAAATACTATCCTACCATCATCAAGTATGACAATCTGATCTAAAACATCCTCTAAGTCTCTTACCTGATGAGTTGATATTAGTATAAGCTGATCTTCATTGAACGAATTAATTAGAGATCTTCTAAAAAGTTTCTTTGAAGGTATGTCAAGTCCATTAGTCGGCTCATCTAATAGGAGTAATGAACAGTTAGTAGATAACGCAAAAGCAATGATAAACTTCTTTTTCTGACCAAATGACATTTGTGTTAACTTTTTATCTGTATCAAGCTCATAATCTTTGATGAGGTTATCGAATTGAGTATTACTGAACTTTGGGTAAAACGGGGCGAACAGTTTTCTATAATCATTTCCTTTTACTGCAGGAACGAACAGCTTTTCAGGAATCATGTAGAGACTTTCGAGCATGGAGGCATTTCTTTTACGTGGGGTATATCCGTTTACATTAATACTGCCTCTGTATCTATTTAGTAAACCTGCTGCTAAATTAAGCAGTGTAGATTTACCAGCTCCATTCTTTCCCAATATCCCACATATACTGCCGGACTTTATTTCTAAATTTAAATCTCTAAATAATCGTTCCCGCTTAAAACTAAACGCTAAATTTTTAATAGTTATCATTAATATGTTCCATTTTAATTCAGTGTACTATTGTGCTAGTACACTAATAAAGATTTTTAATTTTGCAACAGAGCTTTGAAAAACATTTTCTATTTTTCAAAAAAGCTGTTCAGTTTACAGTACTGGATTTATCCAGGGCTTGAATAGAAAATATTTGTTTACTGGAAGAAAGTTATAAAAGAGGTATTTAACCCGGACAAAGCTTAAGGGAAGTTTCGATATTAATGTCAAAGTATAAAGTAGTTTTCTTTTTGTCCAAAATAAGTCTGAAAATTAGCCCGCCCGTTGAAATTTGTTGTGCTATACCGCAATCGAACTTGTTAGTTCATTCGGTTTACTCAGAGGTCAAATTTTCGGACGGTTTATCTTTATTAGTTAGTTGTTAATTTAATATGAGTTTATTAATCCTGTACCATTCTGCATCTTAGCATTTCAAAACTATCTCTTGACATATATTTTTTAATACAATGTCCATCAGGAGTAATAGTCTTTACAGCAAACTCGTAGCTGTATCCTTTTTGTGTGTTTTTTCTATTCCTAATTTTATAACATTCACTAATTGGAACTGTTATGTGTGAATTTATTTCTTCACTATAAAAATCAATTTTTTCCATATTGTTTCCTCCTTTCCAAATTTTTCATAAAAAGAAATGAATATATATCCAATTGAAGAATAATCAAGTCGATGGATCGTAAATACAAAAGATTTATAAGAGGGAGGATTAGCGAATATTATCAACATTAGAACAGCAAACAATTTCAGTGGTTTAACTAGAGCTCGTCTGAAAAGGTAATTCGAACTCAGTTGATGGTTGATTGTTGTTAGTTGATGGGATCGTTTTTGGTTTTTCTTTAACAACCTGTTGTAATTAGCAGTCAAAAAACCTTGGATCGACAGCCTTTTCTACAGTTCTTCGTTTGAAGGAAAAAAATGGTACGCCCGACGAGATTCGAACTCATGACCTTCTGCTCCGGAGGCA
>CAZGAI010000344.1:0-4540 GCA_964523175.1 uncultured Victivallales bacterium
TTTTTCAAGTTTGATATCTAAAATTGAAGAATGATAGGCAGTAACATTTTCTATTTTTCTTAGAGACTCAACTGCATTCTTATTTATTTCAATACCACTCAAATCAGCGTTAGGTAATAAATTTTTAATTGCAATTAAATTGTTTCCTCTATTCGCACCAATTTCAATAACAGAATCTATAGTTGAACATCTTGTAAAAATATCAGAAAACATTTTTGTAGATGATGCTATCAATCTATTATTTTTATTTCTTTCAATATATTTATCTCCAAATTCACCAGTCCAAAATTCTTCCTGTTCTGTTTTGAAACTTCCCATTTAACTTTCCCTTTTATTTTTTACTTTCAAAAATTTAATACTCAATATCATTTTTATTTTTCATAAACAAACCACTTCAATACAATTCGCATATAATTAAATTTTATCTTTTTAAAATTGTATGTTTTCATTCATTATCCAAACCAATAAAGCAAAATTAATAAGTTAAGAATTTCTAGGTTCTACTGTTTATTCTACAAATATTTCCGTATTACTTATACTTAATGGTTCACCAAAATCAATAAATTCTTTTGCTTTTTGCCCCAATATTATCTCATAGTATTTTGGTTCAAGCCCATATCCAGGTCTAATTACCCTAATATTTTCTTTAGTGAATTTTTCCTCGATATTTATATCTTTTACTGCATATATTGAACGTCTGAATTTTTTTGATTTTATTTCCTCTTCAGAGGAACAACCATATTTAATTTCACCTAAAGCTTGATAGGCATTATTACACTCTTCTACTAGTTGTTTCATTTCAGCAGGTTCAGTGGAAAAAGCTGAATCTACACCACCTTCAGCTCTGGATAATGTAAAATGCTTTTCAATAACAGTAGCTCCTAACGCTATTGACGCAATTGATACTCCGATTCCAAGTGTATGATCAGATAGTCCAATATTAACTCCAAACCGCTTCCGCATATCCAAAATAGTCATTAGGTTACTATTTCTCGGATTCGCAGGATATGTGCTTGTACACTTCAATAAAGTAATATCATTACATCCATTCTCTTTCAAACAAGTGACTGATTCATCCAACTCTTCAATAGTTGCCATTCCAGTTGACATAATCACAGGTTTTCCTGTAGCAGCAACATACTTCAATAAAGGAATATGCGTATTTTCAAATGATGCAATTTTATAAATAGGACAGTTAAGTTTCTCAAGAAAATCAACTGCTGTCTCGTCAAAAGGAGTAGAAAAGGGTAAAATACCCATTTTATGGCATTTCTCAAATATTGGCTTATGCCATTCCCATGGTGTCATGGCCTCACCATATAATTCATAAAGTTTTCGGCCATACCATAAACTATTAGGATCATCAATAACAAAATCCGGCTTATCACAATCAATTGTAATCGTATAAGGCGTATAAGTCTGAAGTTTTAATGCATCAACTCCGGCATTAGCAGCAGCATCAACTATTGCTAAAGCCCTTTCTAATGACTGGTTATGATTACCTGACATTTCAGCAATTATAAATGGTTTATTTTTATTCATAATTATAATCAATAAGTTTTTTTATTGGTGTATTCCAATGCTCCTGTTCAATTAGAAAAAGCAAATTATCTTTATCTTTAACTTTATGAAACGAGCCACCCTCACTTTGCATGATTTTTTTATTTTTTCCTTCTCTGATAAACGGCCAGTTCTTTTTAAAAAGAGAAACACCATATTTCGTCAACACTTCATAAGTGCTTTTTAATGTATCATGTTCATAATCAAAAACAAACTGACATTGATCAACAATATCTCCAGTATCAACTCCTTTATCAATATAGTGAAGAGTAACGCCCTTAGGTGTATTTTTAATTAAACTCCAAAAATTAGGATCAGCACCTCTGTTCCAGGGCAGATATGATATGTGTATATTAAATATTCTATCCTTTAAGAATTCAATAAGCTCAGGTTTTATTATAAATCGATATCCAAAACTAACTATAAAATCAATATTTTTCTCATTAACATATTTTATTGATATTTTTTTTTCTGTATGAAAAATAATATCATCTTTGTTTTCTATGATCTTAATTAAACTTTTAGAGGTTTCTCCCAGTAATAATATGTTCATGTAATTTCCAGAATTTTACTATCTATTTTATTATTAATCAATTTACAATTTCGTCTAATGTTTTGCACAATAACCTCCAGTTTTTTGAGTACTAGCAAATTCTATAAGGTTACTATTTTTTACTTACACAAAGCCGCTAAAAAAGTATAAAAGTTTTTGGAAAAGAGTTTGAGAAAGAACCGTTTTTCAAAAAGGTTTGTCTCAATCTGAGCTTAAATTTATTTTAAAATTATTAGTGTGCATTAGCGAAAATTAGTGGTTAAAAAAACTTTTTGCTCTTTGCGCGTCTCTGTGTGAATCAATTTTGCTTGTATTTATAATGCTTAGTGGTATTTTCAAATTCTTAACATCTTCTATAAAACTATTTAAATTCTTATTTGATAATTTCTCTGTTTCTACTGATAAAATTATATCATGCTTCAATGATTTTAAAATATAATTCAAATTGAAATTACCTTTGCCATAATTTAAATGCATATCTTTAGTTGAATTAACATCACCATCTGATAAGTGAAACATTGCAGGTTTAAGCTTTAGAAACTCTTTAAATACCTTTTCCCAATGCTGCCTACTGCTATATGCATAACATATCGAATGTCCAACATCATAGCAAAACCCCATGCCTGTTTCTCTTTGAATATTCCTAATATCATCTACAGAACATCCAACACATACCTCTCCTTTTAAACCAATCGCAGGTTTGTTTTCGATTAAAGCAATTGAAAATAGTTCAGGATATTTTTCTATAAATAAATTAAATTGTCGTACTGTTTCTGATAGTTGACCATCAATTCCTGAATGAAAGATTATATATTTAGGATTTAGTTTAATTCTATATTCTTCAACCTGAGAAAGTAATTTTGAATTTTGAATTTTGAATTTTGAAACTGAAGGATTAAATCCTGCATATGAATGCGGAGCATGTAAGATAAATGGAATTTCAAGCTTCTCCCATAGTGGCAGATAATCTAAAGAACCCGGCACGACGAATAGTTCGATATAATCATATACTTTTTCATTAAATAGCTTTACAGCTTCTTTAATATAAAAGTCGTTTGTTGACCAGAGTTTTAAACCAAACTTCATTGTTAACCACGAATTATTCGAATTTTACTAATTGTTAAATTACTATTCTTTTATAGATCAAACCTGTTTCACCAAAATTTACCAACAATCCAAGTTTATAGCCTGTAGCTTTTAAATAATTAAATATTTGCGCTTCATTAACATTGGTCAGTTCTGAAACAGCTTTAAGTTCTACTACTATTTTTTCGTAGCAAACAAAATCAGCAAAATAGGTCTTGGCAAGTTTCCTACCTTTAAATTCTATCGTTAGTTCTTTTTCTCTCTCAAATGGAATTCTGTTCTCTACAAATATAATTTCCAACGCCTCCTGATATACTCCTTCCAAAAAACCACTTCCTAATTCTCTATGCACTTCCATGCATGCACCAATTATCTTGTAGCTTTCTTCTTTATATATAATATTATTCATTAAATTCGTTCAATTAGAGTAATTCGTGGTTAAAGTTAGAGCTTCTTGAAGTTTTTCTGCTACATATTCCTGCTGTTCAGTAGTTAAATCATAATACATTGGTAGACTTATTTCTCTTGAGTAATATTTTTCAGCCTCGGGACAATAACCTACTTTAAATCCTAATTTTTTATAATATGGCTGTAAATAAACGGGAATATAGTGAACATTTACACCAATGCCTGATTTTCTTAGATATTCAAATACCTTTCTTCTATACTTAGCATCTACCAATACAGGATATAAATGTAAAGAAGAATAACAATTTTCTGATTGAAAGGGAGTTGTCAGGTTAGTATTTTTAAATAATTCATCATATTTATCAAAAATTTCATGCCTACGGGTTACAAACTCATCAAGCCTATTCATTTGAGATAACCCCAAAACACACTGAATATCTGTAATTCTATAATTATATCCAAGATCAATCATCTCATAATACCACGGTCCTTCTGTAATATTACTCATTTTTTGATGATCTCTTGTAACACCATGAGTCTTTAACAAATCAAGTTTGTCAGCTATCAAAGGATTATTTGTTAAAAGTGCACCACCTTCACCTGTAGTAATTATTTTTACTGGATGAAAACTAAATACTGTAATATCGGAATATATACAGGAACCAACATTACTACCTAAATATTTTCCACCAATTGCATGGGAAGCATCTTCTATAATTTTGAAACCATATATATCCGCCAATTCTCTTATTTTTTTCATTTCACAGGACTGACCGGCAAAATGAACAGGTATAACAACCTTTGGGAGTTTGTTCTTTTTTTTCGCTTCGATTAATTTATTTTCTAACGCTATCACCGACATATTATATGTTTTAGGACAAATATCAACAAAATCAACTTTTGCACCGCAAAACAATGCACAATTCGCTGAGG
>CAZGAI010000345.1:0-4539 GCA_964523175.1 uncultured Victivallales bacterium
GGTGAATCATAATATTTCAGTGCGATCTTTCCGCATTCTACTAAAAGGGCAATTATTTTTTCAGTATTCCATTTCTTCATAATTTTACAACATTGAATAATCGTAATTAAAGGTTGATGTGTTTTCTTCGTCCAGTTTGGCATTACTTAGATCTAAAAAGGTTGAAACACCATCAAACTCAGGGATGTTTAACACCTTCTCTGCATATAAATGGACCAGTCCGTTTCTTTTGTCTTTAATGACAATAAACTTATTTCCTTTGGAGTCTGAAATTATATTGTCTGTAGGTATGAAAGCTCTTGTAATTAATAGTTGAGGCCTACCGTATATATAAATCTCCATAGGCGAGGGTGACTTTTCAAGCAAACCGCTGATTTCTTCTTTTTCCATTTCTACCCAAGCTTGAATTTTGTTAAGTTTAAGGCCTGCTTTTATACAGATCGTTTTTATCTCATAAGCAGCGGATGAGTTACATATCGGTAATGGAAATGATGTTGTAATCTGAATATCTCTATAATTTTTTAGCAATTCGAAGCCATAGAGAGATGTTATTCGGAATTTATTATGGCCTTTTTTAACAGCTGCTCGGATTTTCCTGCTGGTATTATTCAAATCATACTCAAAACAGTAATTTGGAAGTTGTATCTCATCAGTAGTGCTGTCAAAATCTTCAAGTGAGTTGACAGTTATAGCGTTCTCTACAGGATTACTGCTTTCAACCTGCAGAAAAACTGACTTTTCGGCTGAAAACTTTCGGCTGTATGCAGTGTTATGGTATTTTTCTTTAAATTTTTGCAATCCCTGTAATGAGTTCTGATTTAATTGTTCAGGAGAAATAATAGTAACAAGCCAGTTCCAGAATTCACGTCTGGTTTTTTTTAGCTCACTGGCCGGTAGAAAAAGATTTCCATGGATGGATACATTTACTTTACCTGTTTTATATTCTTTTGAATTTGTTGCCTGGAATTCTTTTATCACTGTTTCTGGTGTAAGGCTTCGGTTAAGAGCTTCCGAAATATTAATTTCTCTTTTCCAAAAAGGCAGTTTGGGAAGACTGCTTACTTTAGCTGATATGCCTTTGCTGTTAACAGTAATATCAATATCTAAGTTATGAGATAGGGTAGGCAGGTTAGCTATTCGGGCGGTATGGTCTCCACCGCTTTCACCTATTTTATAAACAATACCATCTTTGGGTATTTCTTTATCGCAGTGAACAAAGCATTTACTTCCTCTAATTGCTTTGGTAACTTGTTTTTCATCCTGAGATAGTTTCGTGATCGTTATAGTAGGACCTTCATCACCTGATTTAGGCTGAACACGGATTCTGTCGCCGATATGAAGTCTCTGTGTTAATTCTACATAAAATCCATTTTGTTTAATGTTAACTACTTTGCCGTAGGGTTGGCCTGAGACACCCAAAAGTGTATGCTGTATAACATCTTTGCAGGAATCGATATCTCTGAATCCGGAAGACCATTTTCTACCTAAAGAGCGGCTCAGTATATCTCTGGCCTTTCTCAGGATAACAGCACTGTTTTCATTAGGGTGTGTATCCAGTATCATTCTATAGGCTGAAACTACATTTTTAATATAGTCGGGTTTTCTCAGTCTTCCTTCAATTTTTAGTGAGCTGATTCCAATTTGTTTTAGCTCCTGAATAGCATCAAGAGAATAGAGGTCCTTCGTTGAAAAGAAAAACCCATTACCTTCATCGCTGTAATATCTCCTGCGGCAGGGCTGTTTGCATTTACCCCTGTTTCCACTCCAGCCGCCAAGCCAGGAAGAAAAAAGGCAGTTGCCCGACATTGAACAACAAAGAGCACCATGGATAAATATTTCAGTCTCAATAATGCTGTTTTTTACTATTTGTTTCAGCTCATCCATGGATACCTGCCGCTCAAGAATTACACGTTTTATTCCAAGTTTAGACGCAAAATTGACACCTGCGCTATTGTGAATTCCCATCTGTGTGGAGGCATGTATTTTCAGGTTTGGAAAGTGTTCTCTAATAATTCTTAATACACCGATATCCTGAACAATTACAGCATCAGGCTGTAGGCAGGAAACTTCATATAAATTTTCAGCTACTTCTTCAAGTTCTGATTCTTTTATCAATGTATTGAATGTGAGGTAGACTTTTTTATTGATTTTGTGTGCATAGGCAATGAGCTTTGACATTTCTTCCAATGAGAAATTTTCTGTTCTTTCACGGGCATTGAATTTTGGCAGGCCAGCATAAACTGCATCTGCGCCATAGTCAAATGCGGTAAGTCCGGCTGCCAAGCTTCCGGCAGGTGCCAGCAGTTCAGGTATTCTGTGTTTTTTATTTTTCATAGGACAAAAGTAAAATCCCTTTTATTTTTTATGTGTAATACAAGTTATTACGTAAGTCTGTTTTTACAAAGAAAATAATTATAATAAAACATTGGTTGAACCTATATTTTTAGGTTGATTAACATGTTATAATTTTTATTAAATAATAAAGTTGCTTTTGATAATGAATATGTAAAGAGGTAATGGGGGTTTTTAAAAAGCTGTTCGATAATGGTTGGACTCCGAATAATATGACGCGAACCCAGAATTTTTTTAAAGGTAAGGTAATTGGACAGGTGATAGATCCTTTCGATCTTATAAATGCAAAACAGATGTTCCCGGAAGTATTGAAAGATATTAAACTTGGATCAAAGCTGATTTCTGATAATCAAAAAGGTCCGGTTCATACATTTGCTGATATGGAAGGTATGGTTATTTTTTCAGAGCAGTAAACACCCTAAGGAAGCCTGGAAATTTATAGATGAAGAACTCTCCTTGGAAGAGTAACTGTCTGGTCTATGACTCCATATTCCAAATGTATTTTAGTCCTCTGCCGTCAGGAGTTTGTTTACCGATTACAATTAATGCATTCCAGGGCCTGTGTTAAATCCTGAATTAGGTCTTCGCAGTCTTCCAAGCCTACAGATATTCTCATTGTACCGAGAGAAATACCCATTGCTTTGAACTGTTTAGGCGGGAGTTCTTTAAGATAGCCTATTGCCGGAGCAAATATAAGGCTTTCGTGTCCGCCCCAGCTAACACCGATCTTGAAAAGTTCCAGGCTGTTAACAAACGTTTTTATATTGTCAAGGTTTTCTGAGTCAATAATAAAACTTAGCAATCCGGTATATCCTGTCATCTGTTTGCAACCCAGCTCATATTGGGGGAAAGATTTTAATCCTGGATAGAGCACCTGTTTTATTTTTGGATGATTTTCGAGGAAAGTCGCAACTTTCATAGCGTTTTCCTGATGCTGTTTTATCCTGATAGACAGAGTTCTCAGGCTTCTCATAATGAGCCAGGCCTCAAACGGGGCCAGCTTTGCTCCGAAAAGTGCGTGCTCGTTCAGAAAAATCTCGTCAATATCTTTTGCTTTTCCAATAACGACGCCTGCAACAACATCACTGTGTCCTGATAAATATTTTGAACAAGAGTGAACTTCCAGATCGATTCCCATATCAAGCGTTTTTTGAAATATCGGAGTGGCCCAGGTATTGTCAATTATGGTATATATACCATGCTTTTTTGCCAGATCTGTTATAGCCTGTATATCCTGCAGTGTATATACAGCAGTCGCCGGACTTTCTAGATATATGAGTTTTGTATTCTTCCTGATAGAATTACCAAATTCCTTTACAGATTCTCCGGAAACAAAGGTAATGTCAAGGTTTAATTTCTTCCTCAGATATTTGTTTAAGAAATTATTAGTAGGTCCGTAAATATTGTTTATTGTTATTACATGATCGCCTGCCTCAATATAATGCATGATCGCCGATGATATGGCGGCCATGCCGGAACTGAATAGTTTTGCCTTTTCTCCCCCGGCTATCTTTGCAATTTTCTCTTCAACCATTGCTACCGATGGATTTCTGCCTCTCGTATATATGCAGTTGTTTACTGGGTCATCAAATGCTTTGTCTATTGCGTCCCAGTTCTTGAAAGTAAATAGAGAATTCTGGTATATCGGCGGAACTACTGCTCCATTATTACTTTCTCTGTCTTCTGCGTAATGAGACAGTATGGTATTAAGTTTATAGTTATGTTTCATAAATAGGTGCTTCCTAAATATATATGGCACTCTGAAAATATATTCAATTCAGAGTCAATATAATATTATTTCATTAATAAGGTGTAACATTATAGAGTATGATATATCTTTAATGAAATATTTCAAATTACAATTTACCTACCTAAGAAGTTAAGCCATTCTACTCTCAATGGGGTTAATCCAATTCTACAGCTATGAGCTGATGCTTGCAGTAATGATGAATCTGGCTAAATAGTATGGAATACATCGGTGTTTCTAATTCCACGGCAAACGTGGAATTAGAAACACCGATGCATAAGTGGCATTTTTGAATAAAAGAATATCCTATTACACTGGAACTCTAAATAATCTGCCTCTGTATTGGTATCCTGTACCTGTAGTTCCTTTAACTATTGTTTTTTTCAAAGTAACTTTTATAAAAATTGTTGTAATGCTTGAATTATCAAAAGCCATCTATA
>CAZGAI010000346.1:0-4506 GCA_964523175.1 uncultured Victivallales bacterium
GTTCCATCAATTGCCTGTGCAATTGTTTTCACTGCAAGAGTTTTTGCAAGCCCCGGTAAACCTTCAAGTAAAATATGTCCATTTGAAATCAATGCCAGAATCATTTTATTAACCAAGTCTTCCTGCCCAACGATAACTCTGCCAATTTCTGTTTTTAACGCTGGAATAAAAGATGCAGCTTCGTTGATTTTCCCTTGAAGATCCTGAATAGATTTTTTGTCCATAACTAGTCCCTCTATTTAAAAAATATTTATCCTATAATTACAGCAAAATCATTTTGTTTTTAGAAACCGTAAATTTGGCTGCTACTGCAAAACCTGTCACCGCAGGAGCACAAAAACAAACATGTCTGCCTATAATACTTTTATTCAAAAAAAAGTTCAAGGTTTTTAAACATACTTTTTAAATTTTTTTTACATAAAATTGTCTAAATTTAGTCTTATCAACCCTTTGCTTATTTATATGTTACCGTTTTATTAAATAGTTTAAAGTTGAATTCAAGACCAGCCAGACTATCTTGGAGTTGATTCTGTAATTCCAGACTATCATGCCTTCTTCTTAAACCCGGAAAGCTTGTTATACAATCATTCTTGCGTTTCTATATGATAGCCTATATAATTAGAAGGTGTACTTTATTTCACTTTTAAAAATGAATATTTGTTTTCAAGTTTATCGATAAAAACCGACAAACTTCTTATTAAAAAATAAATCTATATGCAGGTAATATAAAATAGAAAGAATACGTTAATTATGAACAAACCAACACAGCTACTTATAGCAAGTAATAACCAACATAAGATCATTGAACTTAAATCTATTCTCTCTCCATTTGTAATTAACGTAATTTCTCCTGCTGAAATAGGAGGAATTATAGAGGTGGAAGAAACCGGCAGCACATTCGAAGAAAATGCTGCCCTAAAGGCTACTACAATCGCGAAGTTAAAAAATACCTATGTTTTTGCTGATGATTCCGGGCTGGAAGTGGAAGCTTTAGACTGGCGTCCCGGCATTTATTCCGCTCGTTATGCAGGCCCTGGAGCAAGTGACCTAGATCGAATCAATAAATTACTGGCTGAACTGGGTAAAGGTAAAAATCGAAGAGCCCGCTTTGTCTGTGTTATTGCTATTTCTGACTCCAAAGGCAATGTCAATACTTTTCGCGGAGAGGCCTATGGTCAAATATTGAGATCTCCTCAAGGTTCTTCCGGTTTTGGGTATGATCCGGTATTTCTACCTGACGGCTATGACAAAACATTTGCTGAACTTCAACCTAAGATAAAAAACTGTATCAGCCATAGAGCAAATGCAATGAAAAAAGCCCTTTCAGAACTTAAAAAAATTGTTATGGTTTAGTATAATATAATTATTTGAGTATATTATATAGAGCTTTAAATGTTAAGTTTTAGGTTTTAAGTAGCTAAGCAAGCAGTTGCGTGCTTTAAAAAATCTGATAATTCTGATTTTATTTTTACCTACCAAACACTTAAAGCCTGAAACCTAAAACCTTGAGACTGATACGAAAATATTTTCGTTCAGGCTCTGATTAACAGGAGCAGTTATGAAAAAATTAAATTTACCTGAACTTGACTGGCAGAAAGTAAATTCTTTAATTGATATGGCCCTGGATGAAGATATAAAAACAGGCGATGCTACAAGTATTTCTGTTATCCCTGAAAACGTTATTACTGAGGCTAGATTTGTTACAAGGGAAAAATGTGTATGTGCTGGAATTGAAGTAGCCAAAGCTGTTTTTTTAAAAATAGATAATACTGTAGCATGGACTTCGCTTGTAAAAGACGGTGATATTTTAGAACCCGGAGATGCTTTAGCCTCTGTTAAAGGAAATGCGCGTTCATTACTTACTGCCGAAAGAACTGCATTAAATTTCTTACAGCGTTTATGTGGTGTAGCAACAACTACCCTCAGATACGTTGAAGCTGCCGGCAACTCCAATACTAAAATTCTCGATACCCGTAAAACAACACCAGGTTGGAGAAGCTTAGAAAAATACGCTGTCGCAGCAGGTGGCGGCACTAATCATAGAGTGGGTCTTTACGACAGAGTAATGATAAAAGATAACCACCGCGCTTTAGCAGGGCTTGAAGGAGACGGAGGTATCACCCGATCCGTAAAACGCTCAAGAGAAACATTCCCTACTCTCGAAGTTGAAGTTGAAGCTGACAATCTGAATGAAGTCAAAGAAGCGTCAGAGGCAGGAGCTGACTACATACTGCTTGATAATATGACGAATGATCAAATGAAAGAGGCAATTATAGTTAACAAAGGTCGCTCCAAGCTTGAAGCAAGCGGCGGAATAACTATCGAAAGAATTCCTTCAATAGCTGAAATCGGTGTTGATTTTATTTCTGTAGGCGCGCTTACTCACTCTGTCAAAGCCATTGACATTTCGCAGGAAATGTAACATTTAATTAACCGCAAAGACCGCAAGGAAAACGCAAAGATTTTTTAACCACTAATTACTCTAATTTGCACTAATAAAAAATTGTTTGCATTGAGTATTTCGTTAACTGGGCCAATTGCCACTTTTTCTGCTTTGCGGTTTTAGTTTAATTCGGCGATAAAACATAATGAATATTATTGATCTCAATTTCATTGAAAAACAAATAGATTTTTCTGTTTTTAATTCAATTTATGCAGGTTTCAGCGGCGGAGCTGATAGCACCGCCCTGTTAGTTATTCTAAAAACATTATCTGAAAAGCATAAATTTCAACTAACAGCTGTCCACCTTGAACACGGCCTTAGAGGCAAAGAGGGCCTTAATGATGCCCTTTGCTGCAAGAAATTCTGCAAGAAACAAAATATTAATTATCTCGAATTCAAACTTAATGTTAAGGGTTCTTTATTGCCCGGAGAAGGAGTTGAAGCCTGCGCTAGAAGACTTCGCCTGGATAAATTCTCCGAAATTATTAATGAACATAAATCACCCGTCTCCGTTTGCTGCGCAACTCCGCCACAGCAAGCCAAATCACCAAATGCCATTGCATTAGGACATCATCAAGACGATAAAATAGAAAATCTTTTTATCAGGTTATTTAGAGGCTCCAATAGTTCCGGACTTACTTCTTTACGACATTCCACTATTTTTAATGGGCTTAATATCCTTAGACCCCTATTAAACATTTCAAAAGATGAAATAGAACACTTTTTACATAGTAATAATATTACCGACTGGAATATCGACAGTACAAATCAAGAAAACCTTTATAGGCGAAATATTATTCGAAATAAAATCCTCTCGGAATTGTATCACTCCATCCCTGAATCAAAAGCGGGAATTCTACGTGCTGAAGAGGCATTGAAAGATGATGCTGAATATCTTGAACATACTTCTATAAAAGAATACAGTAAATTTTTCACTTCATCAATAGAATTTCCAAAGAGCATTTCGACGGAATCATTATTAAATATGCATACAGCAATCAGGGCAAGGGTGCTGCGTTACTGGCTTACAGATTTGCTTGAATTCGATTTTATTCCTAATCACTGTCTTTTAAGTCGTATTGATTCTGACTTAAAACGCCAACCTAAAGAAATAGTTCTAATTCCACTATTTGAAAATGCTTTTTTGAAACTTGAAAAAGGTTATTTATCATTAAATGAACTTAAAAGTCAATCAAACTTAAAACCCTGCGTATGGAACTGGAAAGATAATCCTAAAATTCAGATTGGAAATTATTATTTAGAAGCTAGAACTTCTAAAAAATCCCCGAGCAAGATGATGAAGACTGAAGAAAGTGTTTATTTTGATTCCTCTCTGATACCTGATACCCTATGTATTAGACCGTGGAAAGAAGGAGATAACTTTACCCCTTTTGGCTCTGACCATCCTATAAAAGTCAAAAGAGTCTTCAAAAATAATAAAACCTCTCCAAACCTTAGAAAACAGTTCCCAATGCTATGCCTACCTGATGATAGTATTATCTGGGTTGCCGGATTAAATCGATCCAACTTTGCTCCTGTTATCAAATCTGCCACTAAAGTTGTACTTTTTAGTGTAAGTAAAGAAATAATAAGTTGAAAAAATCAAAATCAGATGTATTTTTCAAATCTTTAACTACCATGTGCGCGGGTGGCGAAATTGGCAGACGCGCTAGATTTAGGATCTAGTGTCTTACGACGTGCGGGTTCGAGTCCCGCCTCGCGTACCAGTCTTCGATCAAAACTGATGGATAGAAGACTGTCACGGCATAGCAGCGAAGCGACCGAAGCCGGACCATCCACAGATTTAAGACAAAAAGCAAGTTTCTCCCTACGCCTTGGCAGGTCAGTCTATTTAACAAATTTTTGCCTCAATATAGTTATTTTTAACTATTTTTTTACTTTTCTAACTGTTTCAAGCAATATAATACCAAAATAGTACCAAAAATTATTTGTATAAATAAGGAATGTGATGAATAGAATATTAATTATTCTAATATAGGAATGAATTATGAAAGTACTACATACATCGGACTGGCATTTGGGACGGTCTTTACATAAAAATA
>CAZGAI010000347.1:0-4502 GCA_964523175.1 uncultured Victivallales bacterium
AGATATGATGTTGCATGAGTTGGCACTTCACAGCAGCTACGCTACTTAATGGCCTATATGAAGAAATGAAGGAAATTTCGAAAGCTGATCAAGAATCTCTTTGGATTATTGCAGTTAATAATAAAAACAAAATAATTTCAAAAGATTTAGTTAGTTTAGGAGGTTTAAACTTTGCTTGTGTTGATCCAAAAATAGTATTCAGAAGACTACTGCTTCATAATGCAGGGGGTTTTTTTATGATTCATAATCATCCATCCGGAGAAATAGATCCCTCAGAAAATGACATTAATTTAACTAGTCAAATTAAGAAAGCAGCTGATATTCTTGACATAAGACTGTTAGATCACCTTATCATAGGAGATAAAGGATATTTTTCATTCAGCAAGAAAGGACTTCTATAAGCTCTTTTTGTTAGCAAATATCAAAATTGAAATCTCAGAAAGAAATATTTCTGAGATTAATTTTAATATATTATCTATTGATATATCCCCCTATTTTGTATTCAAAAATATAATTTGTACATTCCAATAAGGAACTGAATTTAAATAGTTGTATGTACTTTTTCTCCCCGTCTCTGCTGAAGAAGTCAATGCAGCCCTTTTTCTCTATTTTTGATAGTTGATTCTCTCAAAAAAACGGAAAACCCCTGCTACCCACCCGGGACTCTCCGCTCACTTACAGTTTAATCCTGGCCGCTGCACGACCAACATAATTAAACCTAACGTTCGCTTCGTTTAACCTATTCAGGTTAAAGCTCGTTGAACTCGTAGGGAAGGGGAGCATTCCTGACCTGAGTCGATTGTTTGTGTCTGCTCGTACTGATCGTTGCCCTGGCTGAAAAAGCATGATTTTTCCAAGGAAACTAAGATAAGCCACGCCGCAGGTGCGTTTATCTTCTAAATCTCTACCTTTTTTGCTTAATCGGTCAATTCGCTCACAGTACGGCTATTCGACGAAAACAAACGACTTAGAACAGGGAAAAATTCAAAAAAAAGGAAGAATATCAAGGAAGAGTTACTTATAAAGTTGCTTAATTAAATATGTGGTTAATATAGCTTTACTTTCCTTGAAAGTAGGATACTTAAAGTTATAGGAAGTAATTAATATTTTTAAACACGAAAAAATAAATAATGTAAAACTTAACAATGTTAAAATTTCAGGAAGAATTACAAAGGAAGTTAACCTTAATGCCCAAAATTTCAGACAACTAGATGGTGCAGATTTTACCCTTACGAATATAAGAATGCTTCAACGCAAGAGGTGCAAGTGGTGTTAAAGAGGTAAAATATAGTTTGCTAAATTAAAATTTATTTTGCATTATATATGGTGTGAAGACTACATTGAAAAATAATTCCCTAAAATCTTGACAGGTTGTACAGAAGGTCTTATAATTATTTTATCATTACAAATGATCAATTTATAATTTAATAAGATACTACTTAATAACATTAACAGAGTGAGGTAAAGATGAAGAGAGTACTGTGTATTTTAACTATCACATATGCATTATTAGCATTAACATCCTGTGGACAAGTCGCGAACACTGAGCCTATAAAGAAGGAAGTCACAAACATTGAGACTACAGTGAATGAAGACACAAACAGTGGGACAGATATGGGTGACAAAAAAAGTGAGACTAAAAAGAGGGAACACAAAAAAAGTACAAATAAAAAGAGGGGAAGTCACAATTAGTAAGATTACAGAGAGTTAAAAATGCTACATTAAGTATTGATAACTCTTTCGAAGAACCATTTACACAGATTATACCTATAAGAGGTATCGGTAAATTTTAGACCATCTAGTCAGGCCATATTTTAGCCATTAAATTCTGATATTCTAAATTTTTAAAGAAGGATATTCAGATGACCCAATGCAGCAAGTTGGTTAATCATAAATGGCTATACATCGGAAGCATGCGAAGCGGAAAGTCTATGGCAAGCCATGTGACTCTTGTCCAAACCTGCAGGACTATGAATATCAATCGGCAGAAATAACTCGAATTTATTTACAGGAATCTAATGTCATACCCCCATAAGAATCTTCATTAACTTCTGCCCGATAGATGGAAAGAAATCCATAAAGATAAAAATTAATTTCTAAAAAAACTGATTGAAGCTCTAAAGCGGTCCCCCAATACCTATTTTACCTTTACGAATACTGGGAATATTTATAGATATAACAGAGCGAACAAAAAATAAAAATATAAGAAAAATGCAGGAATCCCGCTATTTCTTTGATGAATGGTTGAAAAATGATGATGAAATGTAAAAAATTAAACATCAGATGATATCTAAAAAGGGAAGAATTCTTGGGTAGAAACTCAGCGTTTTAGCATTGTCGATGAAAATGGTAAAAAAACTTATTTTGGTATTCACACTCTGTCAGACGAAAAAGATATTTCAGGTAAAATTAAAGACAGAAGCTGTAAAATAGCAAAGAAACTAAAAGCCAAGAATTACAAAAAACCCCACAATAGAAATTAACCCAGTAAGTGCTTTTTTTGACAACATACTCTCACCCCTTCTATTATTTTTGATTTATTTATTATATTTGTATCGGTAAAATCATTATAAGGGTACAACCGAAGAATAGCAACAATTGAAAAATTATTTTCTATTTTGCAGAGTCTCTTTCCATTTATTAGGTAAGAGTTCATGAAGTTTTTTATGGGGATAAGACATCAGGTTTCTATAGATAAATTCTAAATACTTATGTGGGTTGATGTCCATTGATCTGTAAGTTTGGACTAAAGTCATATGATTTGCCATAGTTTTGCCGCTTCGCCTGCTTCCAAGGTACATCCAATTTTTGCATCCTATTAATATCTTCCTGAGAGCTCTTTCGGAAGTATTATTATCCATTTTTGCCTCTGGGTGATCCAGGTAAAATCTGAAGTTTTTTTCCATATGAAAGCATATAATTAATCGCTTCAAATAATTTGGATTTTGGCAGTAGTTTTGGACCAACAAGCTTGTCCTTCAGTTTCTTTAAAATCCTGGCGACTATAGGCCTTTCTCTTCTGTTCCTGACTTTTAATCTGAATTCTGAATCTTTCTTCCAGGCAACTCTTTCATGAAGGAATAGCTTTCTTATATCTTTTAGTATCCATGTTCTGAAATCTGAATACGATTATTAATCATTAATCATAGCAAGAAATTTTCTACCTTTTATCATACCTGTTTCAAGAACTTGAAGGGCGCTTTTTGCAGCTTTTCTTTTTACAGCAACAAAAGTTAAATAGTCCATTCTATCAATTTTACCAACATCACTTCCTTCAATTCCGCCTTTGGATGTTAATGTACCTAAAATATCTCCAGCGCTTATTTTATTCTTTCGGCCGCCATTTATTGATAGAGTTATCATTTCAGGTTCAAGTTCAGGGTTATCTATTGAATACTCAAAATCAGGGTCTATCGGTTTGAAATTACTCTTACAAAAATCATTTATCTGATTTATTCTAAAATTTTCACCCGGTTCCATTAGAGATAATGCTAAACCTTCTCGTCCGGCACGGCCGGTTCTACCTATTCGATGAACATATATCTCTTTTTTAAATGGAAGATCAAAGTTTATGACAGCACCAAGATCATCAATATCGATACCTCGAGCGGCTACATCAGTTGCTACAAGAACCCTGGCACTTCCATTTGCAAAACGAATTAAAACTTCGTTACGATCTTTTTGTTCTAAGTCACCATGAAGAGCAAGCGAATGTAGTCCCGAACGATTAAGCTCTTTCATTACTCTACGGCAGGCATCCTTTGTATTGCAAAAAATGATTGTAGAATCCGGGCGGTGACGACTAAGAAGTGCTAACACAGCACTTCCTTTTTTCTGTGAAGGGATTTTATAAAACAATTGCTTTATAACGGTCTCATTATGTTGAATTTCAACTGTTACTTCAACAGGGTCCTTTAAAACAGTTTTACTAAGTTTCTTAATCTCATCTGGGAATGTTGCTGAAAAGCACAATGTCTGACGTTGAGTCGGTGCAAAACTTAGTATGTCTTTGACCTGATCTAAAAATCCCATATCCAACATTCTATCGGCTTCATCAAGTACCACTATTTTTACATTATCGAGGTTTAAAGCTCCTCTTTGAAGAAGTTTAAGTACACGTCCGGGAGTGCCAACTACAATATGAGCCTGATGTTTTAGTGAAAGTTCCTGTTTATACATAGGAAGTCCACCTGTGAGAGTTAATAATTTAATGTTGTGTTTAAAACGTGCAATACGGCGCAGCTCACCTGTTACTTGATCCGCTAACTCTCGTGTTGGACACAGTACGATTGATTGAACTCTAAAACGTTTTACATTTAAACTATGAAGAAGGCCAATACCAAATGCTGCAGTCTTTCCACTTCCGGTTTTCGCTTGAGCTAAAATATCTTTCCCATCTAATATTAAGGGGATACTTTTCTCCTGAATAGGCGTCATTATTTTATATTTTAAATCATTTAAATTATTCAACATCTCTTTTGAAAGAGAGAGAGAAGAAAAAG
>CAZGAI010000348.1:0-4487 GCA_964523175.1 uncultured Victivallales bacterium
AAAGAAACTTATATGTACTGAAGTATCTATTCCGTTATTGCAAATTTTTTTATTATCGGCTAAAATGACTTTAACGATGAATATAATTTCATCATAGCGAGCATAAGCTATGTAATCGGAACTAAAAGATTATTTTTGACTACATAATGCTTAATCTCCAGTTCTATCTGGATAGCAGAGTAATTACTTTGGAAAACATTGAGTATGAATAAAAATATTAAAATTCTATTAGTAGAGGACAGTTCTACTCAGATAATGGAACTTAAAGCGCTTCTTGAAGGAGAAGGATATTCTACTAAAACTGTAAGTGATGGACTGGAAGCTCTTAACTATTTGAAGATAACTAAGGATTTACCTAAGATTATTCTGTCAGATATATATATGCCTAACTTGAACGGATTTGAGTTATGTTCTCAAGTCAGAAACAAGTATCCTGATATTCCTATCATTATTCTCACAGCTCAAAATGATGAAAAAAATTTAAAGAAAGCTTTTGAATCAGGAGCTGTTGATTATCTTGGAAAACCATTTACGAAAACAGAACTTCTTATTCGAATGACTAATGTCTTGAAAAGGCATGATGCAGAAAAATCATTAGAAGAAAAAAATCGTGAGCTTTATCATATTTTTAATACTGCGATAGATGGAATGAGGGTAATTGATTTAAATTACAATGTGCTGCGTATTAACAATGCTATGTCTGAAATGATAGGTGTTGAAAAGGATAAGGCTGTTGGTACAAAGTGCTATGATTCCTTTCCAGGTAACCTATGTAATACACCAGAATGCCCTGTTAAAAAAACTATTAATGAAGGAATTAGTTTTTCGATTGATACAGAGAAAAAAATTCCCGGAGGACAAATAAGGTCTTGCATATTAAATGTTACTCCATTATTTGGAGCAGACGGGCGTGTAAACTGTATTTTTGAAGATTATAAAGATATTACTGAACGTAACCATGCCATAAAGGAAAGAGATTATATCCAGAATAAACTGTTCCAGGCAGAAAAAATGGCATCTATCGGAGAAGTAACTGCCGGGTTAGGACATGAAATTAATCAGCCTCTTGGCTCATTAATTTTATTAAGTCAGCTTCTTGTGAAAGCAGCTCAGGATAAAGACTTTGATAGGGCTGAAAAGTTTTCATTAAAAATAAAAGATCAGGTTGGAAGAATTAATAAACTTATTGAATCTTTGAATATTTTCTCAAGAACAAGCACTCAGGATAAATTTGAAACAGTAGACCTTAATGTATGTTTAAATAGTGTCATTACACTTCTAACTCCTCAGATTAAACAGGAAGATATCAAACTGAGATTAGAATTGTATGATGGCCCCTTAGCTATTAATGCTTCTCGTGTAGAAATTGAAAGACTGTTGCTAAATTTATTAAATAATGCCAGGTTTGCAGTTAACTCTAAAGAAAGTGGGAAGATAATAACTGTTAAAAGCTTTATCAGAAGTAATATATATACTATTATCATCTCTGATAATGGCATTGGTATTCCAAAGGATATTATTAATAAGATATTTGATCCATTTTTTACTACTAAAGAAATAGGCATGGGTACCGGTCTTGGTTTATCATTATGCCATGGTATTGTTAAAAAATATAGCGGGACAATTTCAGTTGAATCTGAAGTTGATCTGAATACTACTTTTACCTTAAATTTTCCTGTAAATTAAACTTGAAAGAAACTATTAATGAAAAAAATACTATTGGTTGATGACGATAATGATTTCAGAGAAACATTGGCTATAGTTCTAAAAGATGCAGGTTTCTTAGTTGCTGAAGCAAAGGACGGCTGTGATGCATCTAAGGAACTAGAGAAAAGTTCATTTGATTTGGCAATAATCGATATAATAATGCCTAAAAAAAATGGTTATGAATTAATCAAAGAGCTTAAAGGTAATTGTATCAGTATAATAGCAATTTCAGGAGGAGGGCAATTTGCAGATGTCGGGAGTCTTCTGCCTGTAGCTAAACTGGCTGGAGCTGATGAAGTCTTAAAAAAACCCTTTACCGGTGAAAAAATAATTGAGCTAATCAAAAAGACTATTGGAAAAATAAAGACCCCCAGTAGAGTGAGTGTGAAGAAACGGTCAATTAAGGTTCTTATTGTCGAAGATTCACCTGTTAAATCAGAGTTGTTGACAAATATATTGAACTCAGATACCAATATTGAAGTAATTAGCTCTGCCACTTCATGTGACGAAGTAATGGCTATTCTTAAAAGCACAAAACCTGATATCATAACTATGGACATAAACCTCCCTGGACTGAATGGTTTTCAGACAACTGAAAAAATTCTACGGAAATACTCTATACCAATTGTCATTATTAGTTCAATTCGTAACATAAACAATAATGCTGAGCTTATGGAAGCTATGAGAAGATGCGGTTCATTGTATTTCCTGGACTCTCCACCATATCCAGGAAGTTCTGAATATAAAAAAGCATCACAGGAAATCATCAGAACTGTTAAACTAATGTCCGGTGTTGCAGCACCAATACGTGAACCATTCAGTAAAACAAGTTATACTAATATTCCTAAAGTTACATATATCTCTTCATCCCCTAATACTCCGGAAAACTACGACCATCTAAAGATGGTTGCCATAGGCTCTTCAACCGGCGGTCCTGTTGTGCTTAAAAAAATATTATCAGGAATTCCGGCGAACTATCCTTATCCAATTGTAATTGCCCAGCATATTGGCTCCAGCTTTGATTCTTCCTTTGTGAAATATTTGAACTCTATCTGCAAGTTGAAAGTAAAGCTGGCCGAGCATGCAAAACGAGTATTACCCGGATACGTATATGTCGCTCCCGGAAGTAAAATTATAGAAATAGATAAATTTCATAATTTTAAAATATCTGACCCAACTAAAGGTCAAATATATCAACCTTCTATATCATCTCTGTTTAAGTCTGTTGCAGATAGTTATCTCAACTCTGCCGTTGGTATCCTCCTTACAGGAATGGGAAAAGATGGAGCAAAGGAACTGAAACTGATGAAAGATAAAGGTGCTTTAACGATAGTCCAGAATAAAGAGAGTTGTGTCATTTTTGGTATGCCGGGTGAAGCGGTGAAACTGGAAGCATTTAAAAAAATATTATCTCCTGAGCAGATTTTAGATTTGCTGCTGTTACTTGGGTAATAATTAAAGTGCGTAGAATGTACTTATTGAATAGGTAGAACAGGCAGCCTGTCGGGCGTAGCCTTGGCGAAGACTGATCGTGCCTGTTTCAACAGCCAAGACGGCTGTTCTACTAACCAAGTAGCCAATTGAACGTACTTTACTGAATACTTACTTTTACCCCGAGTATAGGTACAATAAACGTACCTTAGGTTCGTAGTAAAAAAGGTTAACTTTTGTTTCTTCTGATGCCGGTTAATCAACAGTTTTATAATACAAAGCTTCTTTACCTGACAGAGCACCTTTATTGATGTACTCTTTATATTTTTGAATATCTATGTTTCTAGGCGTACCAATAGATTTTATGGACGGTAGTGTTTTTGAGAATTTAATCGGTTTGATCGGTTTTTGTGTTACTATTGTTGCCTGTTCAACTAAGGGTGTTTTTAAATTGTTAACTATACTGCCGAGGGCTCTTTGATTTTTATAGTCATGATACATAGTTAATATCATATAAGTAAAACATATGAGGCATAAAATAATAAAAAGATAATTGTATATTTTGTTAGTTATTTTTTGTCGGCCCGAATTATTTATATAAGTTGTCTTTATCTGGCGGCAGTTGTCACAGCAGAGGCAGTCAATATCTTTTTTACTGTATATGCCAAGGTCACAGCGGGATATTTCTACTTTTGTCTTTCTTATTGTTCTTATTGCATTAAATAGTGATAGGAATGCGCCGGCAGGACATAATACACGGCACCAGAATCTCCTGTAAATCAGTGATATTATAATTAAAGCCAGTATAAAGAACAGTGTTTTTACTGAAGGATAGAAAAAACTGAAAACATATGGAAGTATATCTGTTTCTACTGCTATATTTACACTTTGTGAAGATACAAATAAGATTATTAGAACAAACAGGATTATATATTTTAAGGAGCGTCCAAACGTCCACAACCTTCTGCTTATTTTTACTTTTGAACTGTAAATGCCAAGCTTTTTTAATACAAAGTGGGCTATACAGTTAAGCATTTCCAGGAAGGCTCCAAATGGACAGAGATAACCACAATAGATGTTGCCGAACAATATTATCAATATTGGTATTGTAATACACAAAAAAAGGAAAGTATTGAAGTCTGACAGGTACAGTTTGAAGGAAATGACAGAGTAAACTTGAATCATAGAATATTGTATATTAAACATAATACCTAATACAGCAATAACGGCAATTAGAAAACTGTAACGAATTAGCCGTTTATTAATATACCTTAAAATGATTGCGATTAAGGTAAAAAGGGCTAATATAAATAATAAAAAATAGGAGTAAAGGTCAGGAGATTTATCTG
>CAZGAI010000349.1:0-4465 GCA_964523175.1 uncultured Victivallales bacterium
GAAAGTTGAACAGGCGTTTAAAAACATGAAAACTGTTTTACTGGAATTAAGGCCTGTTTACCATAAATCTGATGATAGGATTACAGCTCATATATTTATAGTAATGCTTGCTTATTATTTACAATGGCATTTCATGCAGAGAGTAGCACCATTGTTTGCCAATGACGGTAAAGGAAGTGAAAGAAGGTGGTCTTTTGATATTATTATTAAAAGACTAGAATCTATAACCAAAGCTGAACAGCTCATTGAAGGTATAGCTGTAAAAACTAATATTTCAAAACCGGATATAGAACAAAGTGAAATTTTGAAATTATTAAAGGTTCAATTGTAGACAGTAATTTTGCAATTTTATTTGTGCCTAGCTAGGCTCAAATTTAAAAAGTAATATCCGCTTAAGTCTCATTTTGAAGTTTCCAACATCCGCAAGGCCTGGGCTTAAGGAATTGATTAAAAACACAAAAGCTGCCGATAAACTTTACCGGCAGCTTTTATCGTTGAAACTTACTATTCTGCTATAAAAAGAGAATATTTCTATACATACATGCACATTTATCTTGAAGTCTCATCTGATAGATATACACCTGATCCAACAGCATAATTTTTCCCATTAACGGAAATACCTTTTACATAGTAATCTTTTCTCATAACCTGCTTTTCACCAGGTTTATTCGCAGCTCCTTTTACCCAGCCATCACCACCACCGGCAGCAACTTTTAAAATTCCTTTAATAGGGTACCCGAACCTATCCTTCAAGTTGATCATATTTTTACCTGTATCCTGAGAAAAGTTGGGATTATATATACATGTTCCGTAGTTTGATTTATCTGCTCCATAAATAAACATATAGGTATCTTCAAACTTGAAGTAGCTGTTTTCCTTGTTAAAAATATCTATAGATTTTTTTATCCCGGACGCTTTGATAAGTTCACAGGCATTATTAACGATCTTTGTTATAAACAATCTCTGCATATCAAGATCATTTTTACCTATAGCAACTACAAAAAGCTGTCCTTTTGACGATATAGCTATACTTGTAAAATAATCCTGAAGAGCAACAGGAGCAGAAGTAAACCATTGAAGCAGTGTATTTCTATCATTCAGCTTGTCCTGGGCTTTACTTATAGCTTCCTGCACAATTGCTTTTGTATTGATTTTTTCATTATCAAGAGCCTTTTTGCCAATAGACTCTTCTGATGGACTGACAATAATCTTACCATCTTTAGGGTCAATAACAAAAATACCTCCGGCTACATGCGCTTCAGCATTCATCTCTTTTATTTTTGTTAATGCTTTATCTCCTTTTTTTTCAAGCAAACTAATTACTTCTTCCATTCTTTCATTGATACTGTAATATTTATTACGTGCCTGCGTCATATATTTAAAACTATTACCTGCTCCGAAAACACTTCCAATAAGGAAAATATTAAGTATAATTAATAAACTGACTTTCTTCATCCTCCGCCTCCAATCATATTAAAAATTTGTTATGTAGTTTAATTTAAAATACACGATAACTAACAGATTGCATTTATGCAGCAATCTGGAAGATAGTTAATGCCCTTCCATACCCATATATTTCTCAATAGAAACATCGGCTAATGATCCATCTTTTTTCTGAAAAAAGATAAGAAAATTAAACATTACCAAAGAAAAAACTATGCCAACAACATAAAACCAAACACCTTTAATGACACCTGTATTTTCAGGAGAGAGCTTTGTTATAATACACAAAAGAATAAAATAGATAAATACAGGTATACTTTCTCCTATACCCTGAACCATTAACTTAATTGAACGAGAGCCTGACAGGACAAATATTATCTGAAAAACTAACAGAATTATTATCAACTGAACAAGCACAGGACCACTTCCAAACATTACGAGAAAATTAAAAATTACAAATAGTATAAGAGAGATAATAGCTCCACCTTTAAATTTAAATTTATATTTTTCAGCAGTTACATACTTTCTAAATATTATTAAGGCTAAGGGTATCGGCATATAAGATAATACATGAAATAGACTTAGTACTATCGCAAGATTACTCCAGTTTTTGAAACATAGAATAAAAATAACAGCAAGCAGCGAGTTCATTATAAGAGAACGTCTTGATAGTCCAACCTTGGGGTCTACAAATGCAAAAAACTTCGGCATCTGTTCGTTATCAGCCATTGCAGTAAACATGCGGGATGCTGTTCCTGTAAAAGCGATTGCAGTACCACTCGGTGCAACAAATGCACCAAAATAAATCAATGTAGATAAAAAGCCTAATCCAAGTGAACCTGCGAGCTGAACCATAGGCGCATTCATTACAATATTTTTCCATCCTTTATTTAAATATTCAGCCGGCATACCTCCTATATATGCAATTTGCAGTAATAAGTACAAGACAGAAAGTAATAGAAATTATTAAAGAAAGTGGAATGTTTATATGAGGTTTTTTAAGCTCACTTGCAAACGAAATCACAGTTTGAAACCCATTGAATGAAATGATTATACCGCAAGTAATTATAGCTGTAAATATAGAACCAACTCCATATGGAACAAATGAATTATTTACTGCAGTGAAATTTGAAGTTTTGAACGAAATAGTCAAAATAGTTAATGCTGTAACTACAGGAATAAAAGTCTTTATTACAGCAAGTATATTATTAGTTTTGGCCATTATCTGGACACCCCAATAATTTATCAGGCAAAACATAACTACCAGTAAAACAGAAAGCCCATTTCCCATCAACGTTAGGCTGTTATTTTCAAATAAATAAGGTTTAAAGTGCGGAAATAGATTAATAAGGTATTCTATAGTAGCATCAGCTTCCAACGCTATTACTGCGACAATCCCAAGCCAGTTGGCTATAGCAAACGGAAAACCAAAGTTCTTGTTATGAGATATTGTAGCTACAACCGCTGAAAGGCCGCGTATAGGATACAAAGAAGCAATTTCTGAAAAGCAAAGCGCCAGCAGTAATATAATACCCCCACCAACTATCCAGGAGATAATTGCAGCAGGTCCGGCAATTTCAGCCGTTTTATAGGCGGCAAAAAGCCAACCACTCCCGATAATAGAGGAAATTCCCAGAAACGTAGCCGAAATTAAGCCTATCTTTTTATCTCTCATTATTAAACCTTCCCTGATTTTATGCTTTGTTTTGTATTGTAGTTATTGCTTATGCAATATGTCATTTGGTATACTAGACTCTAGCTAATATATATTATTTAGACAGAAAATAGCTATTTTCTAAATAATTTTACAATATAACATCAATAATTTTAAGAGCATTTTAATTTTTTTATCATTTTTTTGTAAAAGTATTAGATATTTTACCTTAATTTCTGGGTCCGTAAGATATTTAAAGTGTTGCAGAGTACTAAATATAGTGTATGTATACGTAAGCAATAATAAATATTAAAAAATGTTGGAGAAGCAATATGACTTTTAAAACTATATTTGCTTTTATTGTAACTTCTAATAAACACTGAAGATAATGACTTAGTAGACTGGTACTGTTATTGATATTTTGGCTATAAAACTTATAACAACTGAAATATGAATTTATTAATATATCCAGAATCAGGAGGTATATTTAAACTTAACGACCTCTTTCCAGGCGCAGTGCAAGCACTTCAGGAAGTCCGGCCTTACGAATTTTTTCCTGTGCAGATTCAATATCATACTCAACGCAGACTCGCTTAAGTGTTCTTTTTTCCGTATCATACATACAAAAAGAAGCTCTGGGATCCTTATTTCTAGGCTGCCCTACGCTGCCTGCATTAATCAAATACTTGCATCCAAAGTCAATGGATACTGTTACTTCAGATTCATAATCTGAAATTTCACTCCATTCCGGTACTTCAAACACGCCAAATGTATTATTTTCTACCGAAAAACCTTTTTTAAAAAGAACTGGAACATGTGTATGTCCGCAAAAACAAACCTGTGTCGACTGGTATAAAAAATTATCTTTTGCAAGATACTCATCATAAACATATCCCCAGGCGGCAGGTGAATCTAAAGTCGCATGTACAACAGTAAGGTTGTCTTCATCTACAACCTCTATTAATTTAAGGTTGTTCAACCATTCTCTCTGAGTTGCTGTAAGTTGCTGCTTGGTCCACAATATCGAATCTGCTGCAAATTTATTAACACTTGAAAATTCAACATCGTTCCCCACATATTCATCATTATTTCCCTGTACATTAGCGAGTAAATCTAAAGACTGCAGTATTTCTAGGCATTCTGCAGGATTAGCATTATAACCTACAACATCCCCTACACAGATATACCTATCCGCTCCATTTGCTTCTGCTCTGAGAATAACAGCATTTAATGCTTCCAGATTTCCATGTATGTCACCAATTACAGCATATTTCATTTTATCTTAACCTAACAGAGAAAGTTTTTTCCAGTTCTATGACTACAAACAAAAAACCAGAATCTAGCCAAATAACAACAACTAACATTAAT
>CAZGAI010000350.1:0-4447 GCA_964523175.1 uncultured Victivallales bacterium
TGTCCAGTCCCCTTTTTCCCTCCTTTTTCTTCCGTGAAACTAAAAGGTTCAATATCAAACTGAACTCCGTCAATGGAGTTATCAGCACAAATAATTCGAGCGACTTTTTGTGCCAATCCTCTTGATTCAGATTCAGTCATAATATTTAACCCCTGAAGATATCCACCTTTATCCACTCTTCCGTCAATTACAAGAATTTTATAATATACCCCTTCAATACCGGTATGATCAATAACCAACGGAGTAGCATTCTTTCCATAAAAAAACTGTTTTCCAGGAGTATAGGCCTGTGTCGACCTAAAACCGCTCGCACCTTTTTGTAACAAGAGCTTCTCTGATTCGGTCCAGGTTTTATTTTTCCCTACATTTTGGACTGGATAATAATAAATGGACGAAAATTTATTATATTTAAGAGTTTTTGCATCCGCTTCATTCTCTATATCTCCTCCATAGACAAAAAGTTGATTTATACGATTTCCCTCAGACTTGGCAAATCTGGTATTATAAGTATTAATATCTGAGATGAAAAGCCCGGGGATGACAGGCCCTTTAGCTCCATCAGAGTGGTAAGAAGTATCATAGACCCAGGCTCCGTTTCCATATGGAATAATATCGGCAATAGAATTAATTCCAGTAAAAAAAAGACACCATATTAAAATATTTAACAAATAAATTCTAGACTTAATAAAGACTTTAAAGTAATACATTTTATTCCCTTTTAAACTTCTTTAGCTTTAAAGTAACCGGGTATCCATACGTACTGAAATTTTCAGGAATTTCTCCTTTAACTTTTACCAAAGCAAAAACATCCCTCTCCTCCGGAATCAATTCGTCCTCAGATGTTTTCGTCATAGACGGCATACTTACTATGGCACCTTCTGCTTTTACTATATTAAAATATTTTGCATTAAAGGAAATCTCAACCTCCCTACCACGCAAAGGTTTTTCTGAAATAAGTTTTCGCGGAATGAAAGCTTTAACGTATGGTGTAGCATTACAGGATAACATTAATATTGGCTTAAACGCTGGCACAAATTCATTTTCAAAGATATTCTGACTTAAAATCTCTCCTTCTACAGGAGAAGTTATTAAAAATCCTTCCAGTTGTACCTTTATTTGTGCAATTTGACTTTCTATATCAACAATTTCTTTTTCTATATTAACTATTTCAATAAAATAATAATAACGATTATATTCAAGTCCCTCTTTTGATGCTGATACTGTAAACATATTCATGGCTGCACCCTGAACCTCGTATATGGTTCCCAGCCTTTTCTCTCTGAGATCAGTTACATGTTTATTATAATTGGAAGTACTTGAAATATAGCCATCCGCAAGTTTAAGCAAACTATCAAAAGCTTTTTTATTATTACTGGTTATAAAATCTTTTCTCGTATTTAGCAGGTCTAGTTTTTTTTCAAGATATTTTAATCTTACACGTATAATTTTTGAATCAAACTGGAGAAGTTGCTGTCCTTTTTTTACAGTTGAACCAACCATTACATTTATTTTTTTAACAAATCCTTCCGCCGGTGATGATATAGTATATTTTTGAAATACCACAATTCCGTGAAATGAATCATCAATATTTATAACTATAATTTTATAAAAAATAAATAATATGGGGCTGATAAGTATAAAAACAACCAGGTACCATTGCCATTTTACAATGTGCCTTTTTACGGGTCCATAACCGGGACGATTGTTCTGCTGTATATTATTGTTTTTATTAGAAAAACTAATTTTCATTAACATCTCCTTCTGTTTTTCTTAGCACCCACCATGGTGCCATATTAGAGTTTTTATGCGTTTTTAATGTAAGTTCAATAAAAAAAGCAGCTGTAGATACAAAGCCTAATAACAGCTGATATATAGGGAAAATTAATAGTAACCAGATATTTAACAGGTCAAACAACTTTCTTTCAGAGAGAGTTACCAAAAAAATAATATATGTAATTAAAGAAATAATTAAATAATATATGTATAACAGCACTAACAGTGCCAGAACAAATGGCAGCGGGAAACCGACAAGAAGATAAAAAAGATAAAAAGCAGTTGCCGTCGGAGCTATTATACAGAACAAAATATTATACCAAAACAAGCCTAGAAATATCCTCCACCCTAAGAACTTCGGCCTGATAATTTTTCTAAACCTTTTGAAATACACAAAAAGCATATCTCCATCCCATCTTAAGCGTTGTTTAATAAAATCAAATATAGTTTCGGGAACATCTGTATGGACGACAGGCTTAAAATCATGTATAATTTTAATATTAGAATAACGCCGTCCATAGGCTTTAATTCTTAAAGTAAGGTCAAGGTCTTCAGCTGTACCATTTCTCCAGCCTCCTATTTTTTTTATAAATTTTCTGTCAAATGCACCAAAGGCACCTGAAATATTATTAATAATATTATAGCCACTTAATCCAAGTCTGAACATCTGTATACCACTGATGTATTCAATCCCCTGAAGCCTTGTTAATAGGTTTTTCTGAGAATTTCTAACTCTTAAATATCCTGAAACTCCAACAATATTCCTATTATGAAAATTACGTGTAATATGTGATACCATATCATTATCACAGGAACAATCTCCATCTATTACAATTACAATACTCCCGGTTGATAGCTGTAATCCAAGATTTCTGGAAGAAACCAACCCACCCCTGCTGGATTTTGGAATTACTTTAACTATTCTATTCAAATTGTTCTTGTATTCTGCTGCAGTTCTTTTAGCACAATTCAGTGTTTCATAGTTATTTAATGCATCATCCACCATGATAATTATCTCAATAACTCCATTATATCTTTGTTCTGCTAAAGTTTTTATAGTTGCAATTACAGCTTTTTTTTCACTATAACATGGAACAATACATGAAACCTTTGGATAAAAAACAATATGCCTGTTTTTAGTGGAAAATATTTCTTCTATTATTTCTTTAAGGAAACCTGACATAACTATAATATACAAGGGTGCTTCAATAAAAATTAAAACAGGAACAATATAAATATATAAATGTATACTGCTTAATTCATTTAATAACAGATTGAAGTAATTAACTGTCCCGATATACAATTCATGCATAATTTTTTTCCAGTTGTGAAAGTAGCTGTTCAGTAGATAACTCCTTCACATTCTCCTGTGTCGATGTAAATGCCGTATGTTTAAATAATTCGCTTCCTTTTAATAAAACATCTGTACTGTATTGATAGCCACCCAGCCTTTTTAAAACTGTTTTATCAAGATTTTCAGGTGATGTCATTGGTAAAATAATCCATATTATACCCTTTGTGGATCTTGTGCAGATATCAATTTTTCTGAGATTCTCTTTTATCTCTCTGGCAATATCAAACTGTTTACTGTGATTATTAGAATGAATAACAGAAGCCTTTAGACCGACAATGGAAAAAAATTGATTTTTGAACCTATTCTGCATTTGAATAAGCCACTCTAAGGTACTGGTAAACAACTCCATACTAATATAATTTATACTGTCTATAAAAAAGTCCAGAAAGTTCAAGGTATTAAATTGAACTTTACTTCTTCCATTTTCGGTTAAAGTAATTTCATTAAAAGTAAATTTTTTAAGATCTTCAGAAGTATGTTTTTGCCCACAAACCATACATTCAGCACTAAATTCTGCTTCAACAAAAACAGTTTTACAGTCTAAACATCTGCCTGTTTCAAGAGGGCGGTCATAATCTGAACCAAAAAGTTTTAATTTGCTGTGACAGTTAGGACATACCAGGCGGTCATTTTTAATAAATTCTTTTTCAGGAGCATGGAATCCACACGTAAAGCAATGTAGAAAGGTATCTGATTTAATTTTTAAACTTTTACACTCAGGACAGCAGCCTGAAATTTTTATATGTGCGGATAAACATTTACTGCAGCAGAAAAATTGGTCTATTAATTTTTCAACAGACAAAATATTTCGCTCTATTAGCTCTTCTGCCCAGACAAAATAGTTTTCATTTTCAGTAATAAACAATTCAACTAGAGGATAACAGTAAAAATATTTATTTGTCCATGATTTATGAGGAACCAGCTTGAGGGACGGCCTGTATAGAGAAAGGCTAGAATTTTTTTCTTACTATTTATTAAATTTCTATTGTAAAGAGTATCAATTAAATTATTAATTTTCTCTACAGCTTTAAATCCTTTTACAATATTTTTTAGGCTGCCGTCAGAAAACTTATTTTTTTTTGATTCCTCATTAAACAAAACTGGTGTTAAAAAGTATTTATCAGATCTTCTTATCTTTTTTAAAATTGATATATTTTCAGTTTCGCTGTATTCCTCAAGTAGAATAACTGAATAATCAACATTAGAGGTCAGTAGATCATCTACCTTTGAGAACTGGATCCATTCTTTATATTTTTTAAAATGAGGATATCCATCTAATATATCTTTGTAATATTTAAAGTTACTAACAGTATTATTTAT
>CAZGAI010000351.1:0-4422 GCA_964523175.1 uncultured Victivallales bacterium
AGGCGTTCGTGAAAATAATATATCAATAGTTTTACGAGTACTTCTATACCACCAATCTTAATCGCTATTTCATGGTTACCGGTAATAAAATAAGCAATAAGCATTGTGGTTATTGTAGCTGTAATTCTCCAGCTTATACTTTTAAGAATACTTCTTAAACGTGATTCTTTCATTAATTTAAACTCATAGAATTTTTATTAACTCTTGTTGTTAACCACTAATTGTTCGAATTTTACTAATTTTTAATCTCATGATTCACCACTAATCTTCACTTATAATCACTAATGATTTTTACCACTGAGGTTAGCTCAATAAAATATAAAAAGAGTTATTTAAACCTCGGTGCACTCTGTTTTCTCAGTGGTTAGGCTTTATTTATCCAGGTATTTATCATTTTAATATATTTAAGAAAGTCTCTTCTCTTTGTTTTAGCAATGGTAAAAACCATTTCTGAATCTATCTTTTCATAATAATGAACAAGCTTGTTTCTAAACTGCGCTATTAGTTTTGCTGTTTTTAAAAAATCAGATGTAAGAATTTTATTTTCTTCTAAAACAGTAAATGCATCTGCATACGAATCAGGTTCTCTTAATCTTTCATCAGAAATAATATGATGCGCTATATCGAACATTGCCTCAATTGCAATATGTAATGTTCTTTCCACAAACCGCTGTGTTTTTATATCTGTAGAATATGTATCAAAGTTAATCTTATCAATTTCTTTTAGATCCTTAATATAAGAATCAATGTTATTTAGAAGTCGAAAGATAATCTGTTTATTGACCATACCCATTCCTTTTTTGCTGGTAATATTTTACATCAAAATAATCTTTAATAAAACAAAGTTCATTTAATCTTCGTTTATCTGAATCTTTCTCAAATATACGTTTACCTGTATTCAACACCTCATAACGTAAAACAGAGTTAGCTTTATTCATAATAACTACATCAACACTGCATTTTAATAGTTCCTGGAGGTATACTTCTATTTCCAATCCAATCAAAGGATTTTTTTTGAGAACAGAACTATTTATAAAAATACCTACATCTATATCGCTGCCTTTTTTTACTTCACCATCTCTGGATGAACCAAATAAATATAATATTTCAATACAGCTAAATTTATCTACTAAAGTTCTGCTTAATTTTTTTATTGAAAATTTCAAAATTTTACTCACCACTAATATTCACTTATAAACACTAATTTATTTAACGCAATAGGCGCAATGGACGCTATAAAACTATTCACCACAGAGATTATGAGGTTCACAGAGAAGAAGAATATTGTATCTAATTGAAAATTATACATAAATATCGAGTTAATATAATATCTGAAACGAGTTTCAAGTATTTTATTAATTCAATATTTGCTTGAGCAGTTGCTCAATAACAATATTTTTATAAACCCTTCTCACTGTGGTATGTTTTTTAAGGCGTTAATATGTATTAATCAGAGTAATCAGTGGATGAGTATCTCTGTGTTCTCAGTGCCTCAGTGAGAGATCATCTTTGGCTTATCTTTTGCTCTCTGTAATTTTATTACCCAAAAGTACACCGGCAATAATTACTGCTTCAGCAAGTATCAAAATGAGAATCATTACAAGGATAACTTTTTTCATACTTATACTATTTATTGATACCGCTGTAAAAGAATCAACTCTATAGAACTCTGATTGAGAATTAAGGCTGTATTCATTTATTTTTTGATAAAATTTGTGCGTATCTCTAATTATTTGAGTTATTGAAGTCAATATTTTCAACTGCTGTGTTTGTACCGCTTTTTGAACCACACCGTATTCTTTTTTAGTTATACTACTACTACTACTACTAAATTTTTTGAACGATTCAAATAATGAAGTATAATAATTAATTTCTTTTTCCAAAAGGATATTTTTAAGTCCAGCACCTAATTCTTTATTTGTTAATTCCTGTCTATATTTAACATTTGCATCCTCTTGTGCCATACTTACCAATTTATCAAAAAAATTTCCATCGAACTGTGGAATAACTGAGGGCATACTGGAATTAACAGACATATTCCCGGATAGTTTTCCAGCTATCTGGTAATCCTGTCCAGAGCTAGCAGTATAATTATTTAATGTATCCCCATACATTTTTTTCTCTGCAAAAACTGCTTTTTGGTTTCTTTTTAATTCATACAATTTAGATTGAAGATAAATCTTTGATAAAGGCCCTTCTTTGGATACACCATAAGCTCTAATTGCACCAGAAAGAGCATCCAGTTGAAAGGTTTCTAAAAAATTTATTCTAAAATTCAAATCACTTAAATTTGTTTTACCTTTATCTGTATCAACAGTAGTAATCTTAGAACCCGGTAGATTATTTACTTTATTTATATCGCCTTTAACTGTTTTAATAGTCTCTCTTAATAAATCAAGGCCAACAATATAATCTAAATTTTTAATCTCTTCAGCTGAGATAATATTATCTGTTACCATGGATATTCTATATTTATTAATTCCTTTTTCTTTTTCAGCATTGTTCAGCCAGTTCTTTAAAGTATCTCTTAATATTTTGTTTGATAGCATAGAAGGCAGTACGACCTTATCTTTATCAGACAATACCAGTTTAAACCTGGCATTTGCTAATACTCCTGCCTTTAATCTTTTAAAGTCAGCTTCAATTTTATCTCTTACTTCAACTGTCAATTTTTTATTACTCAATTTTGCTGCATATTCAGATCTTAAAAAAACTAATTTAAAATCATCCCTATATACAGAAATATCACTCTGAAATGCATTAAAATCTTCATAGTATTTTTTTAAATTATTACTGTTGTATACTTCTTGCAGTATAGTGGATCCAATAATATCATTTGTAGTAAATCTACTTCCATTTGGGTACTGCCCTTTATCTACTCCACTAAAGTTAAGGGAAAAAGATAATGCTGAAGCGCGATATTTAGCTTGGGTTAAATATTTCGTTCCACCGACTGCAATAATAATAACAGCACATATTATTGACCAGATAACAATTTTTCCCCGTCTATTCCAGAGAGTTACTAAGATGTCAACTAGACTGATTTCATTGTTCTGATACTCTTCAATTGGTTTATTTTCGCTCATATTACTCCCTTAAGTCTAATAAAATGTTCACCACCAAGCGCCGCTCAGAGAGCTAAGCCCTGACACGTCTAATCTTCACTAACACACACTCATTATGATTTTTTTTATAATAGATATTATTCATTAAGAACTTTAGTTAATTCGTCAATATCAACAATATCTATTCTTCTTCCCGACAGTTTGTTTGAGACTTCCCTTGTTTCTCTTTTCTATCTAATGTTCAGTCTAAAATCACTTTATTTATTTTTTCTTTCGAATAATCTGGGTGTATCGATAATATCACAAGTCTTCTTAAGTTTTTGTTCATATTTATTCATAAATTTTAACCACTAATAAACGCTTATTTACGCTAATAAAAAACAAGAAAATTACAGATTGTAGTATTAATTCGTCTAATTCGTTGATTTTAAAATATTATCATATACTTTTTTTATACTTTGATAAGCAGAAAGCATTCTATTAATTGCTTCAATTACATCTTCTTCGTTGTCTGGGTATTCATGAGTTGCAATATTTCTTAATTCTCTAAAGGATATCCATTCGTCAGCAGAGGGTATCAGGTCAAGTTTTTCAAGCCTGTTCAAAACATCTTTTAAAGACATGTTGTCTCTGTATTCCTGAAGTTCTTTTAAAACCTCAGGAAACAGTTTATCTCCGACTTTATCCTGGATTTTCGAAAATCGATAGATGAAAGAATCGATAGCTTTTATCTTTTCAATATCTTCAAATGCTTCTTTCTTTAAAGGTAACCAGGCATTAATCTCGGGAAGAATTGCTTCAACTCTCTTTATATGAAGTTCAATTTCTTTAATAAAATATTCAATAGCTTTCATAATTTTATCCCCTCAGAAACAGCGATTTTTTCTATAAGTCTATTTTTATTACTGCTCACTACCAAATCTACTTTTTGCTCACCGATTTTTTTTTTAAGTTCAAGAAGAAATTTTATTTTTTTATTCATTTTATCCTGGATAATTTTATTGGATTTTATATACAAGTCAATATCTCCACCACGCTTGTTATCATCAACTCTGGAGCCAAACAGGTAAACTGAAACTTCACTTCCGAAAACCATTTCTGCAATTTGCAAAATTGATTTTATTGTCTCTTCAGAAATACGCATAATTCCTCAAATAAAAAACTATTTTACCACGCTCCGCCACATCACTTCCCGCTTAAAAAAGAAAAGAGATGTAAATTTAGCAATTCAAAAAATACATTCGTAATCGATATTATCCAGTAAATTATTGAAGAAAATCGGGTTATTTTTAGCTCAGTAGTCAGTAATCAGTAATCAGTAATCAGTAATCAGTAATCAGTAATCAGTAATCAGAGG
>CAZGAI010000352.1:0-4419 GCA_964523175.1 uncultured Victivallales bacterium
TTCTTTCATTTACACTTTTATTTGGAGGAACACACTCAAAAGAGCTAAAAAGAGATTGCAGTTATTGTGATGAAATATATACATCTAATCCTGCCCTGCAGGGAGATAAGATTGCTGAATGCAGGCTAAAGTGTATTTGTATTAATTGGGTAGATTTGGAGCAAAGTTATAAAAATAAAATCGAGCCGATTGAAGCAACTTCAACTAAAAAGAATTACCTTGCGTATATGCATTGGGGCAATATTTCAGGAATTCCTGATTTGAAAAAAGCTGCAGGAGAAAAAAATAATTTATTTGCCCAAGAGTTGCTGGCCTACATGTATTGGGAGGGAGTTCCAGGACTAACTAAAAACCAAGGTTTATCAGCACATTGGTTTAGGCAGGCTGCAGAAAATGGTAGTATAGGTTCTCGATATCTGCTGGGACTTTTATATTTTTACGGAAAAGATGTACCTCAGGATTACAAAGAATCTGTAAACTGGTTAACGAGAGCGGCAAAATGTGGAAATGATAATGCACAATATTTTTTAGGTTTAATGTACTATACTGGTAGAGGTGTAAAAAGAGACTACCAAATGTCATATGTCTGGCTCAAGGCTGCATCCTTATTTGGTAATAAAAAAACAGTTAAAATGGAAGAAACTCTTAAAAGTAAGTTATCTAAAAGTGAACTGGCTGAAGCTCAATATATTGCCGGGCTTATTGAAATAAATCACAAAGATAAAAGTAATAGGATCTTGAAAAAATTAAATAGTATTATTAGCGCCAAAATTAATTAATCATATTAATAGAATTATTGTCATGATTAAATTCACATGCATTAGGAAACAAATTATAGTAACTGAGGGGTAACAGACAGCTTGCTGCTCCATAGAGTAGCAGTAAAGGTGCTATAAAAGCTGTAGCAAGTAGCATTAAGGCTACTATACACCATTCTTAAACAAGAACCAATAGTGTTATAATCACTTCATAACGTGCCCTTTACCATCAATATTCCTTTTGTTTATAATTATTGGCATAGATTCTGCTGTAAATAAAGCAAATAGAAAGGAGGCAGATTAATGAATATAGCTTTATCAATCTGGAATTGCCGGATTGCACCAGTTTTTGATGTAGCAAGGCATTTACTGCTTGTTGAGGTACAAGATAAAAAAATTGTTACACAGACCTCATTAAGGCTGCCCTCCGGATCAGTTTTGGAAAAAGCCATGAAGTTACAGCAATTAGGTATTGATACTTTGATTTGCGGAGCTGTTTCAGAACAGATAAAGTTATTATTAGATATGTATGGAATTAATGTTACATCATTTATTTCAGGCGATGTCCAGGAAATTCTTAAATCCTGGTTATCAGGTAATTTTGATGAAGTAGGTTTTGCGATGCCCGGATGCAGAAAGCAAAAAGAATGTGAACATGAACAGCGTTTACGCTGCAGGAGAAATAGGAAGACATAACAATATCTAAAAGGAGCATATTATGCCAGAGAAAAATGATAAAGTATCGATGAGTTTGGGACCGTTTGGTTCAGTCAATAAAAGGAAAGGAGGCAGAGCCAAAATGGGGGGACCTTTTACTGAAGGAGCACATGTAAGTTGTACTTGTCCCTCATGTGGCTATACAATGGCCTATATTGCATCTGAACCATGTGCAAATAAATTATGTCCAAAATGCAGGAATAAAATGACAAAAAAATGAGAGTATTGGAGGATTATTATGCCAGGAAAAGACGGAACAGGCCCATTGGGCCAAGGGCCAATAGCAGGTGCGGGTGGAAGACAAGGCGGCAGAGGCAGAATGGGAGGGCCTAATTCAGCAGGACCAGGCGGAGATTGTGTTTGTCCATGCTGTGATTATAAAACAGAACATGTTGTCGGACAGCCATGCAGTGGAAATATATGTCCAAAATGCGGGACTAAATTAATAAGAAAATAGTTCAAAAGGAGGTTTATTATGAAAATTGCAATTACATCAAAGGGCACAGGCAGAAATTATCGTGTAGATCCACGGTTTGGACGTGCAGAATATATAGGCATTTATGATTCTGAAACTGATGAATATATGTTTAAATCAAATGAAAAGAATTTGAATGCAGCGCAGGGTGCCGGAATTCAGACTGCTCAGAATGTTATAGATTCCGGAGCGGAAGTATTAATAACAGGACACTGCGGACCAAAGGCCTTCCATGTACTTCACTATGGAAAAATAAAAGTTTTTACTGGAGCCATAGATACAGTTAAGCATGCTGTTGAAGATTATAGGCGTGGTAAGTTGAAAGAGGCTGATTCTGCGGATGTAGAAGGACATTGGGCATGATATTAACAATAGCCAGCGGCAAAGGTGGAACAGGAAAAACAACTCTTGCAGTTAATTTATCTGAATACTTAGCAGATAAGTTATCATTAAAAGAGGATGTAAGGCTTCTTGACTGTGATGTCGAAGCCCCGAATGACAACCTATTTATAAAGGCTGATTTTTCTGTGATCAAAGATGTAACAGAAAAGAAACCTGTATGGAATTCAGATAAATGCACAGGATGCGGCAAATGTAAAGAAGTTTGTCGATATAACGCGATAGCAAAAATATTTAAGAAAATTCTAATTTTTAAAGATTTATGCCATTCATGCGGGGCATGTACATTTGTATGTCCCAGTGGTGCTATAACTGAAGCTGATCATACTGTAGGAAAAGCATTTACTACTTCGCCCGACCAAAATCCGTTTTTTGCTTATGGTCTATTGAATATTGGGGAAACGGCAACGCCGTCAATGGTTAAAGCAGTAAAAAAAAATATTTCTCAAAATGCGTTTAATATCATTGACGCGCCTCCAGGTACAGGTTGTTCCGTTGTTGCGGCGCTTGAAAATTCAGATGTAGCTGTATTGGTTACAGAGCCAACGCCTTTCGGTTTACATGATTTAAAACTGGCGGTAGAATTAACTAATAAAATGGGAATATCAACAGGTGTCGTAATTAATCGTTCAGATGGCAATGACTATATTATATTAGACTTTCTTAAAAAATATAAAATCCCGCTCCTTGGTAGAATACCTTTTGACAGGAAATATGCGGAAGCCTATTCCAGAGGAGAAATTTTAGTACATGCTTTTCCTGAAATGAAAAATCTTTTCAATCATATATATACTAATATTCTTGAACTGAGCAGTAAACCTTTTACAAAATACACAATCCCAGTTTTAGATAAAGTAAAATGTTCCGGTTCAATTAAACCAATGGATGAAATAAAGAATAAAGACTCGAGTATTATTTCCAAGGAGATTATGATTATTAGCGGGAAAGGCGGAACAGGTAAAACAACTATAAGCGCTGCTCTTTCTGTTTTAGCCGGAGATGAAACCGATGACAACAAAATTTTTGCTGACTGCGATGTTGACGCGGCTGACCTTCATTTATTGCTGAAACCTGAAGTTATTGAAATAAATGATTTTTCAGGCGGTAATATTGCGGAAATAAATTTTGAAGCCTGTACAGGTTGCGGCAGGTGCGCGAAATTATGCCGTTTTGATGCTATTAATAAATTTAAAAATAAATTTAAAATAAACGAACTTAATTGTGAAGGATGCGGACTCTGTCTGCTTGCCTGTCAGGACGATGCTATTTCTGAAAAGGAAAATATAAATGGGCAGTGGTTTAAATCAAATACTGAATATGGCCCTATGATTCATGCCCGACTTGGCATTGCTGAAGAAAATTCAGGAAAACTTGTTTCCATTGTCAGAACCAACGCGGCTGAATTAGCGGAAAAAATCGGCAAAAAATGGATTTTTGGAGACGGCCCTCCGGGGATAGGCTGTCCCGTAATAGCATCTGTGACAGGAGTTGATGTAGCATTGGTTATTACAGAACCGACTGTTTCAGGTATACATGATATGACACGTATTCTGGAACTTGTTAAGCATTTTAAAATACGGGCAATGATTGTAATTAATAAAGCGGACTTGAACGATGAATTGACTGATAAAATAAAAGAAACTGCTGCTTTATTTAAAGTAGAAGTTATTGCCCAGATACCGTTTGACAGAAATGTTAATGATGCCCTTGTTGCCGGCAAAACAATTATAGAATACGGGAAAGGGCCTGCATATAAAGAAATAGAGAAAATCCGGGCCGCTTTGCTAAACTATATTAATTTAATAAGCACTTAAGGAGTGTTGACAAATGAATGAGTATAGCGAAATAAAAAGACCTGCCGATATATATTCAAAGGTAGGTACATTTGAAAAGCCAACTGCACAAAGCAGAATTAAGGGTATCTGTGGTGATGAGATGAGTTTTTATCTAATTATTGAAGATGATGTTATAAAATCAATAAAATTTTTAACTACAGGGTGCTATTTCACTATACTCTGTGGAAATGCTGTTGCATGTGAAGCTGAAGGTAAAAGTATCATAGAGGTCATG
>CAZGAI010000353.1:0-4416 GCA_964523175.1 uncultured Victivallales bacterium
ATGTTCTTTGTTAGGCTGTGAGGTTCTTGGACCGGGATATATAGCCTTTAGCCCAGCTGTTTTAACTTTTTCTCATTTCACCATTTCCTTTCAATTTGTTCTTTTATAATTTACATCTTAAAAAGGAAATTTCACACTTATTGCAACTGTTTAAAAATTTGCCCCCACTTCACTTTTAGATAAAAGAATTTTCATGGCTGATAATTACAATAGTCTGATCGTCAGACTGATCTTCTTCAGGAGAAAATTTGTCAATAGCTCTAAGGATTTTATCTGTGCATTTGCGGGGCGAGTCTTTTCTTTTACATGCATCTAAAAATATTTTATTTAATCTTTTCAGTCCAAACTCATTACCTGCGTCATTGGTTATCTCTGTTATTCCATCGGAATACAGCATAATTGAAAAATCCTGCTCAAATGAGAATGAAAATGTATCGAAGTTACCGGTAAATTCATTGGGAAGAAGTCCAAGCGCCGCTCCATCCGGTGATATCTGTCTTATCTTATTTTTATTTGAGTAGAGTAGCAGCTCCGTGTGACCAGCCCTGGAGAACTCTATAGTCTCTTCTCTTTTATCTAACAGACAGCACGAAAGAGAAACAAAGCGTTCTTCATTAGTATCTCTGTAAAGATTTGTATTTAATTCTTCGAAGAGATCGGATACATTCGTAAAACGTTCTACGTTAGCACGAATAAAACTTCTGGTCATAGCCATCACCATACATGCAGGAACACCTTTTCCGCTTGCATCTCCAATAACTACGAGCATGCGGTTATTATCTATTTCTACAAAATCATAAAAATCGCCGTTAACTTCTTTTGCTGAACGTGTAAAAGCATTAATAACAAAAGGGCTCCATTCTGGAAATTCTTTGGGAAGAAGCGAGGCCTGCAGCAGACGTGTAAATTCAAGCTCCTGGGAGAGACGTTGTTGAATTGTTAGATTGGAGTAAACTTTCAAAATATTATGTATAAGTACAACTAGTTTTGTCATGGATTCAAGTGAGTCGAATTGAGTATTCGTAAATGGCATATTGCTTTTATTATTTATTGCACAGATAACACCGGTAACTTTATCTTCCATTATCATTGGAATAGTCATTAAGGTATAAATAGGAATAATTTTATTTGTTGCTGTAAGCCGTTTGTCGTCAGAAGTATATTTTAGTAGTATTCCTTGCTTATTTTGTGCTGTTTCTCCTATTATTCCTTCACCAAGTTTAATCTTTTCATATTTTAAGGAGTCAGATGCGTAACGTGGTTTACTTAAAACAAATTTATCAGAGCGTTGCAGCGGAGGAAATGCTTCAGTATATCCCACCGGGAAAAGATAATCATCATTTTGTAGTTCATATATGCAGATGCCATTAGATCCTGTAATATTTGCAATTTGATGAGCTATTGATGAATATACTTCATCAAATTTAGCAGTACTACTAAGCGTATTTGAGAAAAATTTCAGAAAACTACTAAGTTGCTCATTTTTCTGCTGCTCATTCTTTAGCAACAATGAAATTGCATGGCGCTTTTTAGCGTATAAAATGGAAAGAATAAGCGTTAGCAAAAAAAGCAATGCTAACGTTATAATGACATATATAGTGATAGTAGTTAGCGAATACATTTATAAACGACCTGTTTATTTATTGTTTTTTTAATAAACTGATGATAGCTTTATGCGCAACCAGCTAAGACAACCTTGCTTTTTCCCTTTTAGTGTTAATTAGAATAGATTGGTTGTCAACAACTAAACAAAGAAATTTTTAATACTGTTAAAATTAACTATATTATAACTGAAAACCATAAAAAATAACACCCTTAATAAAGAATAATTATGAAACAAGTCAAACTTGTATATTGTTATGGATGACAGCAAAGAAAAAATAAGGCATCAAATCAATGAAAGCTTTGGATTTATCATATGTGAAGATTTGCGGGATAACTCGGCAGGAAGATGCAGCTTTAGCTTGCAACCTTAATGTGTCTGCTATTGGTTTTGTTACTTTTCCTAAGAGTAAACGATATATATCCAGCCTGGATGTTAAAGAAATAACTTCCCAGATTATAGACAAATATCCCAAAATTAAACGGGTAGGAGTTTTTGTTAATGAAAATTTTGACACTTTAATAAGCTATCTTAAATCCGGTATTAATGTTATTCAGCTTCATGGTGATGAAACAGTGGAGTATGTGTGTAATCTTAAAAAAGCTGTTTTAACGGAAAATATTGATGCTGAAATATGGAGGGCAGGTAGATTGAGAGATAGAGAAGATATACTTTTATTGAATGAATATTCCGTTGACAAATATCTAGTTGACTCATTTGTAGATGATGAAGTTGGTGGAACCGGTGTTGTAGGAGATTGGAATTTAGCGGAATATGCTGTTAATTTACTTCCTAAGCCGGTAATTCTGGCTGGAGGCTTAACCTCTAAAAATATACATAAAGCTCTCGAAGAAGTTCATCCGTTTGGAGTTGATGTCAGTTCCGGAGTCGAAGTTTCGCCCGGCATTAAAGATCATAGTTTAATGAAAGAATTTATAGGAATGTTGAACCTATAATTTCCCCCTCGTTTGCTAGTTATCCTAGAGGATTATGCAACAGCTCAGCGAATTTTGATTATCTATACTAAAAAGGATAGTCTAATATTTAATTCCCTATGATTATTGCTTGAATTAGCTGTTTCTATGTTAAGCTATACTTTCGTCGGTAAAGATCTTAACTTTTAGCTTGCGATTTTAGCTTTAAATGCGGCAAAGCGAAGCGATAATTTCTGCTGTTCTAGCCAGTTCATTCTTATTGATGGCAATAACATCAAATAGTAGTTCTCCCTTTTTTAAAATACCGACTATTGGGTTATCGCAATTTAAAAGAGAATGGTATAGTTCTTTAGCAAAACTATTACTTCGGTTATTTTTTATTTTTACCGCATAACTTGGAATATAAGTTTCAGGTAATGTTCCCCCGCCGCATTGTCCACGGTTTTCTACAATTTTATTTGGTATATTGTGCTCAGATAGTTTCTCAGATAAAATCTCCGCTTTATTTTTCAGATCTTCCGGCTGTGAGTTAATGAGTGATAATGTAGGTATTGAGTGTGATGATTTTTGATGATTGATATAACAGTCTAATACATATGAAAGGGCGGTAATAGTAAATTTATCTGCTCGGAGTGCTCGCAGCATTGGAGTATTTTTCAGCTTTGCAATTAACTCTTTTTTCCCTACTATGATGCCTGACTGAGGGCCGCCCAGAAGTTTATCGCCACTGAATGTGACTAAATCTGCTCCTTCTTTAAGTGCTGTAACAACGTCTGGTTCAGAAGGAGCTAGAAAATTCTCAGGTTTTTCAATCAGGCCGGAACCCTGGTCATAAATCAGTGGGATATTTTTGGTTTTCGAGATTTTTGCTAAATCTTTTATATTGACTTCTTCGGTAAAACCACTGATTGTATAGTTGGATTTATGTACTTTCAAAATAATTGCAGTATTGGGTGTAATTGCTTTTTTGTAATCCCCTGGTTTGGTTTTATTAGTAGTTCCTATCTCAATCATCTTAGAACCGGAGGCTTCCATGATTTCATGAATACGAAATGAACCGCCTATCTCAACGAGTTCACCTCTTGAAATAATAGTTTCTCTATCTTTTGCCAAAGTGTTTAGAATTAAAACTACAGCAGCGGCATTATTATTTACTACGATAGCATCTTCTGCTCCAGTAAGATATTTAAGTTTTTCAGTTAGATGAAAGAGCCTATTAGTTCGTTTTCCCGTTTTCAAATCAAACTCCAAATTGGAATAACCTGTTAAAGAATATCTTGTTGATTCCAGAATATCGCTGCCCAGGGGGGCTCGACCAAGGTTTGTATGTAAAATAATGCCTGTTGCATTTATTACCGGTTTATAAGATGTTTCACAGAGATTTGAAACTTTATATATTACTTTTTTAACGATATTTTCTATTGTTGGTACGGGCGTATTATCGCTTAACATTTGAGATCTACAGTCCTTAATGACTTTACGTATTGAGTAAACTGAAATTTTTCTTCCATGTTCTAAAATCAAATCAGAAATTTCAGTATAGTTTAGAAGTTTTTCGATACTGGGTAATTGTTGTAAAGGGTTTTTCATGATATACAATATATTGTTTTTGAATTAAAATCTACTATTATATAGCATTTACTTTGGCAATAGAATAGTCAAAAATTTAAAAGCGGAAATCAGGCGTTGTTCTTTAAACTATGCCCCGACGCAGTGGAATTTCCGCACTCCAAAAGTGTTTACAGTAAAGTAACTTTATTATATATCGGACCTGTTGCTGGTAGAGTACTCGTGAAAACGGCTATGTTTGCAGGAGAGAATTTCGTTTTTTTAATTCCCAGTTTATCGTATAATTTAAGTATGTTTTTATAATATTTG
>CAZGAI010000354.1:0-4400 GCA_964523175.1 uncultured Victivallales bacterium
AAAGGATCTGTAATCTTGTATGTAGATGGTAAGGTTTTCGTTTCCTTATTCTTCCATCCTTATTATGAGTGTTGTGTTCAGGATATTAACTCTACTAATTTGGTTTTGACAGGAAAAGAAAACTGTATGTATTTGCATTCTTTCAGCATACATCCTGATTTCAGAGGGAAAGGGCTAACACATATATTGTTTGATCTCTTTAATAAAGTTTCTTTACAGGAAGGCTATAGTCTACAGGCTTTAGCAGCTGTAAACTATAGTGAAAAGTTCTGGATGAGATATGGGTTCAAACCCGTAAAGCAGTTTTGCTATGGTACTGCCTTGTCTACCTATATGACAAGAGAAACAAATGATGCTGATTAAAGATTTTAGAAGTGATTATGATATGTCTCCTGATACTGAAAAAAAATATATATTTAAAAAGGGATTTGATTTTAAATATAATTCTCATGCCTGTACATATTGTGGTGGCAGATGCTGTTATGGTGAGAGTGGTTATATTTGGTTGAATAAAGATGAGATTGAGCGTATTTCTGAATTTTTACATATTGAATTAGATATATTTATATCCGATTATTTAAGAGTAGAAAATGGAAAGTACACAATTAAAGATATTAAATTTCAGGATTACTATTCATGCCTTTTTTTTGACAGAGATGAACGGCATTGTTCAATTTATTCAGTGAGGCCTGCACAGTGTAGAACCTTTCCTTTCTGGGGCATATACAAAGATGACCCGGAACCCCTTTTCTTTGAATGCCCAGGTGTAGAAGTACTCTGAACTCAATCAGCACAAATTAATTAATTTAAAACACAGTGCTGAAGAGAAAGCTGGAAAGCATATATATTGTAATACGAATACTTATATATTATATAAACCAATCCCTTTTTTAAATCTAGAAAAAAATATTCAGCTGCTTTAACATGTTCTGGTTTAGGGGAAAAAAATGTTTTGTGACAAAGGCTGGTCAATTTTTAAATTAAATAAATCATCTATTTTAGAAACAACTTTACTTGTCGCTCCTCACACCAAATCACTGTTTACTTTGAGTCATCAGTAATATTCTTAATGCGAAAAACATAACAATGGAGCAGGTAATAAAAACTCCGGCAAGTGGCAAAGCAGTATTATTTGGCAAGTAGGAAATGATTGTACTGGAAAGAAAACCTCCTAATATTTGTATCCCCCCCCATGAAAGCCACAGCAAGACCTGCAATTTTAGGGAATGGTGATATTCCTCCAATATATGCGTTTGGACCAATAAAACTCCCCCCAAACATGAATAATACAATAGAAAACATGATTAGCAATAAGTTTGTTACATAAATTAAACCAACAAAAAGCAAAAAGATACTTGCACACATTGTTATTAAAACACCTGTCTGTATCATTTTTATAATTCCATATTTAGTGACAAATTTTGCATTAATTAAACTGCCTATAACATAAGCAAAACCAGCAACGGCTGTCATCCCGCCAACCCAAACAGCAGTGAACCCGATAGAGTGTAAAATAACCGGACAGGCTGTTAGCCAGGCTATAATACTAGCAAATAACGAAAATCTACAAATAGTATAACCAATAAAAAGTTTGCTTTTAAATAGTCTCTTTAAATTGGCTGCTATAACTGAAAGGTATAAATTCTGAAATGTTTTATGCTGGTTTGTTTCGGGTAAAATAAAAATAATACAGACTAAAACTAGAAATCCGAGCATTGATAAGAAAATAAAATTAGCTCGCCAATTGAAAAAAAACAATATATAACTACCAATTAAAGGGGAACAAGATATAGCAAAAACATTTACAGCTACAAAAAAGGAATTAATTTTTGCCAATTTTCTTCCTTCAGCTAAATCACGAATAATTGTTATAGCCAAAGCTGGACCGGCGCCACCACCGAGACCTTGCAGGAAGCGACCGAACAATAACATCTCTATACTATTGCTAAAAGAACAGATAACACTTCCTGTCAAGCATAATAATAGGCCAGCTATGAGTGGTTTTTTACGTCCTATTGCATCGGAAAGTGGGCCATATATTGGTTGGGAAAAACAATATCCCAACATGAATGATGATATAGAAAATTGTACTATATTTATTGTTGTGTGCAAATCCTTTGATATGATTGTTAACGATGATAAATATAAATCTGAAGAAACCTGCCCTAAAATAAGAGAGAAAAGAACGGCCGGGAACAAAAATCTATTTGGTTTCATTGTTGGATGTCTTTTGGTAAGTGCCAAGTACAGTGCGTTATTGAAACTTATAATTTGGTTTGCAACTATAACTATCCTGATGAAAATTTGGAATGAATTCTAGGCTAACCATAACGTATGGAACTTAATCCAGGTAATAGCATAAATGATAATCTCAAGCTCTATATAGCTATATTTGTTTAAATTATAAACATAACTTTTCTTTAATATGATACTTTTAATTTAGGTTGTGCACTCATATCCTTGCGCTAAATCCAAATCAAAACAAAAATCTGTTTCGGTTGTATGGCTGCCATTTGAAATATCAACAAAGTATTTGAAAAAAACTCTTTTCGAATTATGAAGGCGACACGTTATCTTTTTAACATAGAACTGCATATTTACTCTATTGCTAAAAATTGGTTTTGGATACCGGTTAATAGCTTTTACTACAAATATATGATCAATTATTTTGGATAATTCAATATCGGGAAGTTGTTTTAAATTTTCAAAAGGCTTTGCATATACAAGCATCATTGTTACGATTCTAGCACCATGAATAAGCATGGTATAAGTATCCGTCCCATGCACAATTGCTGATTTTGGCTGGTCCATATTATAGCTTATTTCCAAGCACTCATCCATAACATTTAATGCCTCAAAGCTCCAAGGTGTAAAATTCACCTATGTCTCTGTGGCAAATTGTATGCATTGTGACATTTTGCTTGATTCAAAACTTTTTTTAAAATTCATAAAGTATAACTCCTTTTAATAAAATCCTATATATATTCAAACTGAATGTAATGATTAAATTATTATAGGCTCAATTGCTAAATCTGTCAATAGATCTTCGGGAATTATTTCTTGCTGTACATTTCTTTCCATCTGTCTGACAGGTGGAAGAATATTCACTCAGGTGCAAAATAATTTTCCTAGTGTTGTATTATTCTGTGGGTATTCAGGGAGTACAACCTTCATTGAAGTTGTCGTTTCAAGTGTGTTAAAATAAAAATAATAATCTATTACAGCCATTTTTTATACCTATTTATATTGATAGTAACTTGGAAAACTTCTAGTTCAACTGGAGGACTAGCATACGTTTGACATCTTCTGAATAAGAAGACAAATAGCAAACTTCAAAAATCAAATGACAAGCAGGACAAGTTTTAAACTCGTACTGCCAAGAGCAGTATTACAAAATATGAATGACCGAAACTAAAAAAAGGCAAAATAACAATTTATTTCTGTTTTAATATTGGTGTTTGTTTGAAGTTTTTTAAAATTGTTTTTTGGAAATTATTTGAATTTTGCTTAGAATTAAAATTAAGTATTAATAACAAGCAAATCCCCTTTCAGGGGGTTCACAATTTCAACCCTCCGACTTAGCTGGAGGTATATAGTTCATGTTTCCTAAAGCAGTCAATGGAATGGTCATTAATCATTCCTGTTGCCTGCATGTGTGCATAGCAGATTGTTGAACCAATAAATTTAAAACCTCTTTGTTTTAAATCTTTACTCATTGTATCTGATACACTGGATGTAGCTTGATAATCGCTAACTTCTCTTATTTCATTTACAATAGGTTTTCCATCAACAAAACGCCAGATATAGGCATCAAAACTACCAAATTCCTCTTGTATTTTTAAAAAACAGGCGGCATTGCTTATTGCTGAACGAATTTTAAGCCTGTTTCTGATAATACCTGGATTATTTAAAAGTGTCTGAAACATATTCTCATCATATGCAGCTACTTTATCAGGTTCAAAATTGCTAAATGCAATGCGGTAGTTTTCACGTTTGCGTAGAACTGTATACCAACTTAACCCTGCCTGTGCAGATTCAAGTGTAAGAAATTCAAAAAGTGTCCTGTCATCGTGAACAGGTACACCCCATTCTTTATCATGGTATTCTACATAATCCGGTTTGTCCAGTGGTACCCAGGGACAGCGGTTAAGAAGTTTATCCATTTTACCCCCCTTTTCTAATTAATTTTTGTGTTCAATTTAGCAGAAAATCCCGGGACTTATATTGTTTAAAATATAAAAAAGTTAATAGCCATTATAAGTACATTATAGAAGGCATAGTATATTTGAGCAATAAGTATCAGTTATAAATATTGATAATATTTATAACTGATACTTATTGCTCAAATATATTATAGAAGGCATAGTATATTTGAGCATTAAGTATCAGTTATAAATATT
>CAZGAI010000355.1:0-4395 GCA_964523175.1 uncultured Victivallales bacterium
TACTTGATGCTGTTACCATTTTAAAAAAATACATTGACTGCAAAGATCAGTTTTTTCCTGAAAACGAGCATGTTCCTACTGAAGATGCTTAGAACCCCAGATAACACCACTTGCAACTATTTTATTCTCAAATTCAGCTACCCATGCTTTACAAGATTTATTTATTTCGCTATCAAGTTTATTTTTATATGATATTTCTAATTCTTTATATATATTTATGTCTCGTTCTACACCTGCTAGAGCATTAGTTTCATCACACATAATACAGTGATGTTGTACAAGACTGGAAACATCATGAATATTTGCTTCTCTTATTGAATATTTATCTATCATTTTTCTGTATCCTTTTTCCTATAACAATGAATTCTTCTGCCGAATAAAGCGAGGTTAGGAGATATTATTTAGTTATAAATTTAACTCATCCAATCTAGTTGATGTTTTTTTATAATTAACCCTGTAACTCTGCACGGTTAATTCTACAATGTACTATAAGCTTGAATATAACTCTTTTAGTTTTGGAAATTTAAGTAACGTGATAATAATTATTAATAGGAAAAGTCCGATTATTAAAACAACTGAATATTCTGGAATAACATCAGACAGCGAACCAAATATTAGACTTCCAATTGGTGTTGCTGACAGAACGCAGGTATAATATATAGCAAAAAACCTGCCTAATAATTCATTAGGTATTCTTTTTTGAAATATTGAATATACAGGAATGATAATTAACGAAGTAAGCACCATCATAATAAATCCAAATATACAGTATAGTATTATTGTATTGTAGGGGGAAGTATTCTCAATAATTGACGGTAAGATCGGGATGGCAAAACTGATTATGATCAAAGTATAGATAATACTTGAGGAAATAAATAAAATATATTGATTGATTTTTTTCTTAGATAAGTATGCAATTAATAACATGCCTATTATACCTCCGCATGCAACTGAAGAGTTAAAATAACCGAAGTAAGAAGCATTTAAGTTTAGGTTGTAGTTTATTATTTTAGGTATCAGTAAAGTGGAGAATGGCCGGCCGGCAAAACAGAATAAAAAGAAGTAAAGAAATAAAATTAATATTGGTTTGTCATTTTTTACATAAATGAGTCCACTCAGTAAATCTTTCAAAATATGTGTTTTCTCTTTGCAGGTTTTACTTAATTTTGGGATGTTGATAAAAATCTCTGATATTCCTGAAATCATGTAAGAAATTCCATTAAGAAAGAAAACTCCAATTATTCCAATTTTATGATACAGTAAGCCGGAAACAGCAGCACCAATGACAAAGGATATCTGAGTTGTCATTTGAGTTATGGAGTTGGCTCTGATTAAATCATCGCCATGTACAATGCAGGGTAATACCGCATTTACCGCTGGATTGAAAAAAGAAAAGAAAAAAGAAATCATTATTGTTATAATAAATAAAGATGGTAAGGGGAAAAAATTAAAAAATGTCAATAAACAGAGAATTAGAAATAATATTCCGCATATTAAATCTGAACCGGCAATAATTAATTTTCTATCAATCCTGTCTACATAAACTCCGGCTACCGGGCCTGTAATTATTATCGGAACAAGTAAACATAAAGAATATAATGATAGAATAAAACCTGAATGTGCCTTGTCTACTGAACTAAGGATATACCAAACTACAGCTGTAATTTGTATTGCATTGCCAATATTAGAGACTCCCAGTCCCTGTGCAAGTAATAAAAAATTTCTATTTTTAAGTAATCCCTGATTTATTGTATTTTCTAACATTTATTGATCAGATCCTTAATAGCTTTTTCAACAACATCTGGCCTCAAAGAGGCTATTGCATGTCCACAACCTTCTATGACTCTCATTTCTCCATTTATTGACCTCTTAGCATGATCGTGTTGAAGAAAATGCCATTCACTTGTTAATTTCTTCTTTATGCACAATGGAAGACTATCAGGTAAATCAGGTTTACCTGCTGCTAAAACAATCGTAGGTAAATCTCCCAATGGTGAAATTTTAGAAATTATGCGGCAGCTAGGTTTCCACCAGGCACCTCCTTGTAAATATGTTTTAAATTCATCAATTTCAGGATTAGAAGGCAGTTCTTCCGGCAAAGTTTCTAATAATAACTGTGTTTGCTTAGGATGTGATGAATCAACAAGAATAATTCCGGAAACATTAGCTGGATAGCGATGGGCATATAATAGTGCAGTAAAGCCCGAAAAAGAAGGACCAACAAGAATGTAAGGTGCAGGTACACTGTTGTGAGATAAAAAAATATTAAGTTCTTCACACGAAACATCTGTATCGACGAATGTTCCCTCCCTATGGTTAAAATTAAAAGTAGGTGCAATGTCTGAAACTCTTTCGTACAAAGACGAAGCGTTAATAAGAACTATTGTTGGGTATATTTTATTCATATTTAACGTTTTTGATCTCTTATATTCTTGCAGCAAGCTGAAAGATTAAGAGTATTTATTGGTTATATGTCTTCCTTATTTTTCATCATTAAGTTTTCTGTAACTCCATCTACATATAAGTTTGGAATAGAACCGACTGTTTTGTAACCCTGTCTTTCATAAAGTTGTTTTGCTTTAGGATTAAAATCTGCAACAGTAAGAAATATTTTATTTGCGTGTTCAAATGCAAACTTCTCAAAATAATCAAGAAGTTTTGTGCCTATTCCTTTATTTCTGTATACTGGAGAAATAGCAATTACATGCAGGAACGGGAATCTATAAAAAGTGCCGTTTAACATGAAGTAAACAAATCCAATGTATGTTTTATTTTTATCTAAAACAATATAAATTTCTTTATCTTTGAATCCTTTTGATAGAAATGATTCTGCACTGCCTGGTTCAGAAAAATATTCTTCTCCAAGACTTGATAACTGAAGTGTTTTAATACAATTTTCAAAGTATTTAAAATCAGATTGAATAATTTTTGTTTCCATTAATTTTTATTCTATGAAATGGTTTAGTTATATGTTTCTATTTAATTTATATTCTTTAAGTATTTGCCAATACTCATTATCATTTTCTTGAATGACAAGGCAAACAGATTTAACGATGATTTGTGTATATTCACAAAATAGACTTAAAATAGTGTTTTTCAATACGTTTATGTTTTTAGTAGGAATAGGGTTAAAAAGAGTAAAATGTGGTTTCCAATCACTTAAAACAAAAGGCGCGTTGAACAGTTTTATTTTCTTCTTATGATGTTGCTCAGTAAATTTATTGAGTTGTTTTGTGTAAACAGAGCTTGTGCCAAGAGTATTTATTTCCGTCGTTACCAATGAATGAAGATATTTTAAATTGCCAGAAGGATCATATCTTAGTACAATTAAATTTTCCCAGCCTGGAATCAGTTCTTTGCATTGAGTTAAAGTATAATTATCACTATTATTAAAGCATTTTACAATATCACTTAGCTTATTCTGTATATCAATAATCATTGATACGTCAAAGTCAATTGAATCCCCAATTGTAAGATGAAAACCATAATGTTTAGAAAGCTTAGTCCAATCACTATCAAATATTTCAAATTTCCGAAGCAATTGACTGGAAGTATTAATTTCCTTTTTTGCTCTAATATCATAACCTAAAATATTTGAAGCTTTCTGATAGAACTGACTATCCATTTGCAGGAAAATATTAAGAGCATCTTCTGGTTATGGTTGTTCTTTATATTCATTTTCTAGGATACTCATTAAAATATCATTTTCCCATTTGCCGTTAATAAAGGCATTTTCTCTTAGAATACCATCTATTTTGAAACCGCATTTCTGGTAACATTTAATGCCACCTTTATTATATTCTAACACTCTCAAATATACCTTATGGAGTTTTAACTGCTCAAAGGCAAATTTTAATACGAGCTTCGTTACTTGCATTCCTAGTCCTTTTCCACAGAATTTAGATGAAAAGAAGCCTATAGAATATGCAGCATTTTTTTCTGTATCATCTATTCTATTTAGTCTTGCCTGACCAATTACGTTGTTATCTACCTCGACAATCCATGCATAGTCAGATTTTTTCATAAAGCTATACCATCTCTCAATATCTTCAACTGAGAGTAGATTTTCTTCACTTGGATGACCAAACATTTTCATTACATAGAGGTCATAGCCAGTATTGTTTCTTTCAAGCTTATCTGAGTCTTTAATTTCTCTTAATATTAGATTATCTATTTTTAAAATTTGTTTCATTATTTCTGCCCATAATTTTGAAGTCACTGGTCGGCGATTAGGCTGTTCTATGAAATGATTTTGTTAAGTATTGAGTTTATTTTAGATTATTGTTGATCCAGTACATAATTTTTTTTCATCTGTATTCATTCTTCACTTAACGTTTGAATTCTCTGGACGGCGATTAGCCGGTTCGGAGCAGTGATTTGTTATAATTTTTTATT